>JALYXP010000192.1 GCA_030947045.1 Verrucomicrobiota bacterium
CGATCGTGAATGAAGGGCCGAACTACGAAGAGCTTCGTTCGCAGAGCCGTCAGCCGGTCGAAAGATTCCGCCTCGAGCGGCAATTTGATGCCGAGACGGACGCTCCACAGTCGGTCGTCCGTGGCGATGTGCTCGTAGTCACGACCCCTAATTTCGCAGCTCGTGCGGGTGAACCCCCACGAGTCACCGGCGAACCGATCCGGCAGGTGACGGTGGAGCGGAGTTGGGCTGCGAATCCAAATCAGGCTGAGGCGCAACGCGCTCGTGAGAAGATGAAGTCGGAAGCGACTCCGCCGCCTGACGCGCCGCCGAAAGGTTACGACAAACCGGTCGAGAGTGAGGCAACAGCGGCGCCGGTGGCTGCTGCATCAGCTTCGCCGAGCGCGACAAGCTCTGCGACCGCTGAGTCGCGCGCGACTGCCACGTCGAGTCCGAGCGCAACGG
Organism: Verrucomicrobiota bacterium; assembly: GCA_030947045.1. GTDB lineage: Bacteria > Verrucomicrobiota > Verrucomicrobiia > Chthoniobacterales > UBA10450 > JACCTI01. Next base: position 445 of record JALYXP010000192.1, read on the forward strand.
CGTCGGCCTCCACCACCCCGCGGGCAACGGCAATGCCGACCGCCGCGCCTTCAGCGACAATCGCGGCTACTGCTGCTCCGACTGCGACGGCGACCCCGACAGCTACACCAACCGCAACGCCGAAAGCTACTGCAACGCCTACGGCAACGGCGACGGACTCTGCCACTGCGACGCCTGCTCCGTCATCAACGCCAACGATGACGCCGCGCGCAACTCCATCGTCGACTCCTGTCGCAACTCCGACGGCGACCTTCACGCCTCACGTGCGTCCATCGCCAACAGTCGCTCCGACGGCGTCCGCGATGCCCACGGCGACAGTGTCGGCATCGTTGCCACCAGTGAGAACTGCTGCGCCACACACGACACCTCCGTTGATTTCGCCAATGCCCTCTACCTCACCGGGGGAATCGGACGAGGACGCGCCAGCGGCAACCGGCGTTCCACGGAGCCAGGATCCCCGTCGTCCTGGCGGACGGAACGGCCAGCGTGATCCGCGCCGGCAGCCGATCGAGCCGATCAGAGATCCCTCTGCGGCCGAAGGAGCATCATCAGCTCCCGCCGATGCGATGTCGCCCCGGGTTCACACTACGCCTCCGATGATGACACCACCTCCAGGGCGTGGTCGTGCATCTGGTCCCGCGCCAGGAGCGCCCATCGCCACACCTGCAACGACTGCGCCAATGACACCGCGAGTCACACCCCCAGCGCCTCCTGCCATGACGTCGCCAACACCGGTGGCGACGCCAATTCCGCCAATTCCGCCTGCGGCTACGCGGGTGCCGACAGCAACTCCGACTCCGGCACTAACGCCCGCCACAGAGCGGGATGCCGCTGACCCAGCTCCGCCAGGACGGAACGGTCGCGGCGCGGACAAGCGCCGCCCGAATCTGCTCCCGCCCGGCGCGACGCCAACGCCAGCTGAGGACGCGGATGGAGACGGCGCTGATAAACAAAAAGACTAGCGTTTTGTTCGCGCGCGCGGTCGCTCGGTTGAGGGCTCGCCTTTGCCGCGATGCTCGGCGAGCTGCTGCGCATAAGCGAGGGTGTCGATCGCATCGATTGTCTTGTCGCGCCGGATTGCTTTGATTCGCGGGAAGCGCAGCGCGAGTCCGCTGGCGTGTCGGCTGCTTGGCTGCACGGAGTCGAATGCCACTTCGAGCACAATCTCCGGCTTCACCTCTCGATAGCGGCCGTGATCCACGACCGTGTTCTGTTTGAAATGCTCGGTTAGCTCGGCGATCTCGACATCAGTCAGTCCGCTATACGCTTTCCCGATTGGGAGTAGCTCGCCGCTTGCATCGTCGCGCACCGCGAACGTGTAATCGCTTAAGACGTGATTGCGTTTGCCGTGGCCGAGCTCCGCTGCGACGACGACAACATCAAGCGTGGCGAGCTCCTTCTTGAGCTTGAACCAGAACATCCCACGCCGCCCGGGGACATAGAAGCTCTCGGGGTCTTTGACCATCAGCCCTTCATTCATTCGGCGTCGGGCTAGCGCGAAAGCTGTCTCGATTTCATCAGCGGAATGCGCCGGCGAAACTTCTGCGATTTGAAATTGCGGTGGCAATTTCAAGCCGCGCAGTAACTCACGGCGTTCGCGGAGCGGCGCCTTTAACACCGACCGGCCATCGAGTAGCAGCAGATCAAACGCGACAAATACGACGGGTACATTCGCCGACGCGGCCGCGAACAGATCAGAACTTTCCGCCTTCCGCCCGAGCCGTTTCTGCAGGTCGAAAAACGTCAGCTTACGGCCGTCTTCGAAGGCCATGATTTCGCCGTCGAGGATTACATCCGTTTCGAAATCGCGCGCGCGTTCTGCGATCTCCGGGAACTGCTCGGTCATACGTCGGAGATCGCGCGAGAAGATTTCAACCCGCAACGAGCTGCGATGCAGCTGCGCACGGATTCCATCGAACTTATCTTCCGCGTAGATTGTCTGAGCGCCCGGCTCGTTTTCAGTGAAGCGCGCCCAGATCGCCGCCGCTGTCGGCTCCGGACTCGCGAGCATGCACTTGATCGGGCGGAAGAGCGCGAGCTCGGCGGTGTGCAGCTCGCCCCGCGATGCGAGCACGGCCGTCTGCCCGATGTCGCCGAGCAGCATGTTTGCTTCTTTGATGTCATCGAGCTCAGCGCCGAACGCTGCGGCGATCGCCTCTTCGACAAGACCTTCCCGCAGGCCGATCCGCAGATCGCCGGTCAAGATTTTGACCACGTATTGACCCTCCCGCGCAGAGAGTTTCGCCAGCCGTCCCTGCAGCAGTTCTGTCTTCGCGATCGGTCCGCGCGCCTGCTGAAGCTGGTCGAACAGCAGCTTCGATTCGGCCAGCGTAAAAGGCTCAGCCACGGTGCGGCCTTCGAGCGCTTCGAGTGCCGTTTTGCCTGCGTCGCCGTGACTTCGCGCGATCCGGTGCAGGTCGGAATCGTGCAGCTTCGTCGCCGCCAACAGCGCGCGGAAAACAACCGCCCAGCCGACCTGTAGCGTGCGTGGATCGCTTTGCGCGAAGGCTTTGCCCGTCAGAAAGCGCGCGGCGATTGGCAGCTGTTCGACATCCAGCTCGCGCAAGTAATTCGAGAGAATTTGCACCTTCGCGAGCTTGCCTGGCGTGGCGGCGATCGCCTCACCAGTATCAGCGAAGCGAGCGAACTCAGAAGGCACTTCCGCGGTCGGTTTCGGCGGAGTTTGCATGCTGGTTGCAGCAGCAGCTCGCGGCAGCATCAGTTCGAGTTGATTCTGCTCGCTCAACGCCCACGCCTCCACGCCACGCTCGCGCAGATCGCGCGCAAACTCGGCGGCGAATCCATGCAGCGTCAACACCCGCGCCGGCTGCACGAGCTCCACGTAACGCAGCAAGTCCGTGTAATCGGCGTGATCCGACAGCGGAAACGCGGCGTCGACTTGATACCGGTATTTGGCATTCGGATCGACCGCCCAGCCGCTAATCATGGCAACGCGTTTGCGCGGGATCTTTTCTAGCATCTTTGAGCGATTGGCGCTCGGCGGGCAGATCAGGACTTTGGCTGCGGTGTTCTCCGCATCGTACCGTTCGTAATTGCAGAACGCCTGACCGAATTGCTCGTAGATCTTCGTCATCCGGAAGACCGAGCCGTGCAGCATCGGGGTGAGGCCAGCATTTCCGAGTGCGCACAAAATCTCCTGCGCTTTGCCTAACGAGTAACCAAGCAGCACCGGCACTTCATTGTCTTCGAGACCATCCCGACAGAAGGCCACGATCTGCGCGATCACTTCGTCCGTCGGCGGGAAGCAGTAGCGCGGCAGACCGAAAGTAGTCTCCATGATTAACGTCTCGGAGTGACGCCACTCCGTCGCCTCGGCTGATTGCCCGCGCCGCAGTTTGAAGTCTCCCGTGTACAGGAGCGAGCCGCTCGTGCTCTCGATGTAGAATTGTGCCGAACCAAAAATGTGACCGGCAGGCAACAGCATCATGTCGAGGCCATGAACGTTTCGCATCTCGCCGAACGGCAGGATTTGCTCGTGACGTTCCCCGGGCATCCGTGCCTGCATCAATCGCGCGGTCCGTTCCGACACAATGATTTCCGCGTGCGCCGCGATGTGATCGCTGTGCGCATGCGAGACAAACGCGAGCGCCTTCGGATCCCACGGATCTAGCCAGAGATCTTCCGCCGGCAGATAAACGCCGCGTTCATAGCGTACCTGAATCACTTCATTGTGTTACGCGCGGAAGGCTGCCGAAGAAACCTCGATCATGGTGCCTTTGCGCGGGCTCGCATTGACACCTCTCGTCCGAACGGATTTGATTACGCCGATGAAGTTTTGCCTGCGACTGCTCGCCCTTCTCCTGCTGACTACGTCGGTTGCCTTGCCGTTCGGTGCGCCGCAAAAGGCCGACGAATATCGGCAGTTAAAGGAGGCGACGCCGTTGCCGATGCGATTAGATCCGGCGTTTGAATTTCGGAAGACGAAGCTTTTTTCCGTGGGTGACACTGTCGCGGGACCGCGGCGGGCGGGTGGATTAACCGGCGCGGGGCGGGCAGGCGGGGTGACCGGCCGCGGCCTCGGTCCCGACGAAGCCCTTGGTTTTGAGAGCTCCTACCGACTGTTTGGCGCTGTGACGGATCTGGATCGGCGTCGGCGTTTCGGCCAATACTACGACTTCTTCTGGCGAGCAAAACGCGACGCGAATATCACGGTCAGGCTCGAATACCGGCAGCTGAACTTGCGTTCTTTCGTGCAGGCTCGTGAGGTGAGCTACCCGAACGCGCGCGGCAGCCACAAGACGGAATTTCAAATCATCGGCGATGATTTTGCGAGCGATGGACGCATCACCTCATGGCGTTGTTTGTTAATCGAGAACGGCCACATCGTCGCAGAAACTAAGTCATTCCTTTGGCGCTGACGGTCGCCTGTGTTACGCCCGACGCGCTGACAATCAGCGTCTTCGCCGCAACGTTCCGACGGCCCCGAGGTTTGACTCTCAAGGGCCGGACCTTATAGTTTTTCCAGAAGAAAGTCGTGCAGTCATCAATACAAGTCGGAGTAAACGGCGCAGCCGTTTGGGTGCGAGTCGAAGGCAAAGGCAACTTCCTCAACAGTGGGAACTTCAAGGACTTCGCGCGGGAGATGGTGAATCGCGGCTATCGCGAATTCGTTGTCGACTTGGAGCACTGCGCCATGATGGATTCCACCTTCATGGGGACGATGGCGGGAGTTGCGCTGCGCTTGAAGGAACTCGGCCACGGCCACTTGCATGTGGTGCATGCAGGGGAGCGCAGCCGCGAGCTTCTCACCGGCCTCGGTCTTGATCAAATCTTCAGCATTCACGCCAACGGTTCGGCCGCGCCCGCGTGTCAGAGCCTGGTCGCGCCCCCCGATCCCGAGGATGTATCTGTGCACAAGCAGCAGCAGGCGCAGCAGATGCTCGATGCGCACGAGGCCTTATGTGAGGCGGCACCAGAAAACCTTTCGCGCTTCAAAGACGTCCTCGATTACCTGAAACAAGACCTGCATCAAGAGCCCGCCGCGAAGTAGTCTGGCCGAGTCATGTGGCCAATGCTTCTCCTCGGGCTGCTCGTCGCCAGTCTTCCCGGCTGGCTGTGGACCTGGCGGGCGGAGGTCGCGAGGATCCGGCAACTCGAGCGCTCGAATGAAGAGATTCAGGTCGAGGAGACGCTGGTTTTCGATTTCCTGCACGGTCTCGGCGCGGCCTTCACGGAGACGATCCGGGCCGCAGATTTACACCGCCTGATTGTAGAAGGCGCTTCCCGCATCCTCGATGCGCATGGCGGCGCGCTTTACGTGGTGGAGCGCGGTGGGACAAAGCTGGCGCCGGCGTTCATCTCGAAGGGCTGCCCTCCCTTGATCGAAGTGCCGCCGGATGTTCTCCAGCAGGCCGCCAGCACGCCGCTCGCGCTCGACACGTATGTGCGCACGCATAGCGTCGACGTCGGGCACGGCATCGTCGGGCAGGCGTGGCAAAGCGGCGAATCGATGTTAGTCACCGACATCGCACAGGCGCCGGAGCTCGCAGCGCTAAAAGGCAACGCCCTCGGCACCGGCTCGGTCATGATCACGCCGTTGCTTTACGGCAAGCAGAACATGGGCGTGCTTGCGCTCGGCAACGGGCCGAAGGTCGCGCCGTTTACACCGAGCGATTTCGTAGTCTTCAAATCAATCGCCGAACAGTCGGCCTTCGCCCTTTACACGGCGGTCATTTACTCGGAGGCGAACGAGAAAAAACGGCTCGATCACGATCTGCAAATCGCGCGCGAGATTCAGCGTATTCTGCTTCCGTCGGAGGCGCCGAAGATCGACGGCTTCGAGATCAGCGGAATTAACATTCCTGCCAGCCAGGTCAGCGGCGACTACTTCGACTATATCGCGGTCGACTCGGATCGGCTCGGAGTTGCGATCGCAGATGTCTCCGGCAAAGGCGTGCCCGCGTCGCTGATCATGGCGATTTGCCGCAGCGTTCTCCGCAGTCAGGCGCCGGAAAACTCATCGCCGTCCGAGGTGTTGAAGAAGGTGAACCGGCAGCTCTATCCGGACATCCGGGAGGATATGTTCATCAGCATGGCGTACCTGGTGCTCGACCATGTGCGGGCGACCATTACGATGGCGCGCGCGGGGCACGATGCGCCGCTTCTTTACCGGAGCGCAACGCAGGAATTGATACCGCTAAAGCCGCCGGGGCTGGTCCTCGGAATTGACAGTGGGAGCGTGTTCGATAGGATTACCGGCGACTTCGACATCCACTTGGAGAAGGACGATTGCCTGATCCTTTACACGGATGGTATCACCGAAGCGCTGGACGCCGCCGGCGATGAATACGGGCTCGAACGCACTACGCAGTCGATCCGGGCGAGTGCGCCGGAAGGCGCTCCCGCGGTGATCAAGCGCTTGATCGACGACCTCCGCACGTTCGTCGATGCGACGCCGCAGAACGACGACATTACTTTAATCGCAATCCGCAAGACATGACCAAGACAGAACAAACCGATCCAGCCTTCGCCGCCGATTCAATTCCGGTGCAGACCGATGGCGAGATGGAGAACGAGCAAAGCGACGATCCGACCGCTGGCCTCCAGGCCGATCTCGACCGCTTCCGCGACCTCGCGCTTCGGAGCCAGGCCGACTTCGATAACTTCAAGAAGCGCGCGACCCGCGAGAAAGAAGAGGCAATCAAATACGCGAACAGCTCGCTGCTCGAGCGGCTGATCGCGATCGTCGACAACTTCGAGCTTGGTCTCTCGGCGGCGCGTGCGGAAGGCGAAGGCTCGGCCATCTACTCCGGCATGAGCATGGTGCTGAAACAGCTGACCGATTTTCTCGCCGACAATGGCCTCCAGCCGATTGCCGCTGAGGGACAGAAGTTCGATCCGAACCAGCACGAAGCGATCGCGCATGAAGCGAGTCACTCGATTCCGGAAGGCACCGTGATTCGACAAACGCGGCGCGGTTATCGGCTCAAGGATCGGCTCCTGCGGCCTTCGAGCGTCGTAGTTTCCAGCGGACATTCGGCGCGCTAATTTAGCGCCGTAAATTCGAGCTCCGCGTTTCGCGGCAACTCACCATGCCTACTACGAAGCGAGATTATTACGAGGTCCTGACCGTTTCCCGGACGGCCACCGAAGAGGAGATCAAGCGCTCCTATCGCAAGCTCGCGGTCAAATTTCACCCGGACAAAAATCCGGACGACGCGGCGGCGGAAGAGAAGTTTAAAGAACTCGGCGAAGCGTATGACGTGCTGATGGATGCCGAAAAGCGCGCTGCTTACGATCGCTACGGTCACGCGGCGTTTGCGCAGGGAGGCGTTGGACGCGGCGGCGGATTTCACGATCCGTTCGATATCTTCCGCGAAGTCTTCAGCGGCGGTGCCGGCGGCGGTGGCGGCGGAATTTTTGAGACCTTCTTCGGCGGCGGCGCGCAGGTAGATCGCGAAGGGCGGCAGCGCGGTTCGGATCTGCGTTATGACATGCAGATCACGCTCGAGGAAGCCGCCTTCGGCGTGGAGAAGGAGATCGAGGTGCGTAAGCTCGATACCTGCTCAAAGTGTGACGGCAAAGGCGCGGAAGAGGGTTCGCGCGCGATCAATTGCCCCACGTGCGGCGGTCGCGGTCAGGTGATTAGCTCGCGCGGATTCTTTCAGGTGTCGCAGACCTGTCCGCGCTGTCGGGGAGTTGGCCAGATCATCGAAAAGCCATGTCGCGCATGCGAAGGGGAAGGTCGCGTCGAGAAGACCAGCCGAATCAAGTTGAAGATTCCGGCTGGGATTGCAGAAGGCTCGCGGCTGCGTTCATCGCACAACGGCGAAGCTGGAATTCGCGGCGGCGCACACGGCGACCTCTATGTCGTGATCCACGTGAAGGAGCATGAAATCTTTCAGCGCGAAGAGGACAACCTCTACTGCGAGCTGCCGATTCCGTTCACGCTGGCGGCGCTCGGCGGCGAAATCGCGGTGCCAACGCTCGAAGGGAAAGCGAACCTGAAGGTCCCTGCCGGAACGCAGAGCGGCCAGATCTTCAAACTGCGCGACAAAGGTCTCGTGAATGTAAATGCCCGCAATCGTGGCGACCTGCTCGCGCGCGTGGTTGTCGAAGTGCCGACTCGACTGAACGGCGAGCAACGGCAGAAGCTCGAGGAATTCGCGGAATTGTGCGGTGATGAGAACACGCCGATGCACAAAGGCTTCTTCGATCGGGCGAAAGAATTTTTCCGTTAGGCGGATCGCTGCTGTCCGCCGGTGTGATCGTTGGTTAGTGCGCCATGCATCGCTTCTACATCCCGCCGGCTCAATGGGAACCTGCCGTTCTCCGGCTGACCGGTCCGGAGGCGCATCACGCGCGGAACGTTCTGCGATTCGAGCCGGGCAATAAAGCGGTGCTCTTCAACGGCCACGGCCGTGAGATCACGGCGGAAGTAACTTCTGTCAGCGCGCGTGAGATCACGCTGCGGAAATTGCATGAAGCGACAACGGAGCCGTTCCGCTGCCGCATCACGCTTGCCCAGGCGATCCCGAAAGGGAAACACATGGATCTTATCGTGCAAAAAGCGGTCGAGATCGGCGCGGCTGAAATCGTCCCGATCATGTCGGATCGCACAGTTGTGCGGCTCGATGCGAAAGACGCAGAACAAAAGCAGGCAAAATGGCAGACGGTCGCGGTCGAAGCGGCCAAGCAGTGCGGACAGAATTGGCTGCCGGCAGTGCGCACGCCGCTAACGATGGCGGACTTTCTGCGCGATCGTCGGCCAGCGGATTTGCAGCTGATCGGATCCCTCCAATCCGACGCTCGCCACCTCAAGGAAATCCTCGCGGATTTCACGCAAGGAAAAGATGAAAAGCGGCCTGCCACCGTAATGATGATGATCGGTCCGGAAGGCGATTTCACCCCCGCGGAGCTGAACCTCGCACGAGCGAGCGGCTGCCGACCGATCACGCTTGGCCCGATTATTTTGCGCGTGGAGACAGCGGCGATTTATTGCCTCAGCGTCCTTTCCTACGAGTTGCTGTAGCTCTCAGCCGATCACTTCGAGTGGCTGACGCGCCAGATGGTGCCGTTACCGTCTTCGCTAAATAGCAACGCGCCATCTTTCGCAACCGTCACACCGACAGGTCGACCCCAGACCTTCCCATCCGGCGTCACAAAACCGGTGACGAAATCTTCGTAGTCGCCGCGCGGTTTGCCGGTTCCTTTATCGAGCGGCACACGTACGATTTTGTAGCCGGTCCGCCGCGCCTTATTCCACGAGCCGTGGAACGCCGCGAAGATGTCGCCCTTGTATTCGGCTGGGAACTGCGCGCCATCATAGAAGCAGAGGTTCAATGACGCCGAGTGGCTCTGCACGAGCACGTCAGGCACGAGCACCTTGTCGGCCAATTCGGGATGTTTGCCTTTGTGCCGCGGGTCCTGATTCTTCCCGATATAGTACCACGGCCAACCATAGAACCCGCCTGGCTGCACGCGGCTGATGTAGTCCGGCACCAATCCATCGCCAAGCTCATCGCGCTCGTTCACGCTCATCCAGAGGGCGCTGGTGCCAGGGCGGAACTTGATCCCGACAGCATTGCGAATGCCCCACGCGTAGACCCGCTGCCCTGTGCCGTCCGGATTAAACTCGAAGATCCGCGCACGACTCGCTTCCTCCTGGTTATCCGACACGTTCGAAGCGGAGCCGATCGACACATACATCTTTTTGCCGTCCGGCGAGAACGCGATATCGCGCGTCCAATGCCCGCCGCCGTGAAGCAACCCGCCGGCGGACAGCTCCGCGCTCAATTTCTCGACCGGCGCACGTGCCTGGAGGTCGCCATTGCGGTACGCGAAGCGCACCACGCCGTTCGTGTTGGCGACGTAGAGAAACTTCGGGTCCGCGCCGGGCGGGTAGAAGGCGAGACCGAACGGCTTGTTTAAGCCTTCGGTAGTGAACGTGGCGCGCGTCTCCGGCTTCCCATCGCCATCCGCATCGCGCAGAATCACAATCGAATTGGCGCGACTCTCCGTGACGAAGACGTCGCCATTGGGGGCGGTCAGGAGATAACGAGGATTCGTGAATCCCGCCGCATACTGTTCAATCTGGAACCCAGCCGGCACGCGCAGCTTTGCGCCGGCAGGTTGTTTAACGACGTCCGCGTCGTTCGTCGCGGACTCAGTTTGATACGGTGGCGGCAAATCTTCCGGAGTGATGCGGTGGCGAACCCCGGGCGCATCTTTCGTCCAATCCGCATCGACCGCGTCTTTGCCGGCTATTTCGATATGCGCGAGCGCAGCGGAGGCGATCGCGCCGATCAAGATTCCGCAAAGGCTAGAGCGGGGGAGCATGCAGGCGCGGGGGGTTAGTAAACGTACGGTTCCGAGAGCGTGAAGGCGTTGCGAATCAGATCGACTCGCGCGTCGGCACCTGCCGGCATCATCACCTCGACAACGTCAAAACGAAAGAGAATCTCCGGGTTACCTAGCATGCGTAGCCACGCGAGCGCGCCACGCGAGATACGGCGTTTCTGGTCGCGCGAGATCGTCTCAAATGGCCGGCCGAATTCTTCGCTGCCGCGCGTTTTCACTTCCACGAACACGAGCGTATCGCGGTCGCGACAAACAATATCGATCTCGCCGCCGCTGCGTCCGCGGAAATTGCGGTAGAGAACTTTGTAGCCTTGCTTGCGCAGAAAACGGCCGGCCAGTTTCTCGCCGCTCGCACCGCGGCGAAGATGCTTAGCCGCGTCGTCGCCTTCTTCTCCGCGCCGATGCGGCCAAGCCGAAATGAGCCGTCGCAGCATCATCATTGGTGCGCTTACACAGCCTGCGCGTGCTCCAGCGGCGGCGACGTCGCCTCAGCCTTGCGGGCAAACGGAAACAGCGGTTGCGCGACCGGTTCGAATGATCGGCGGTGGATCGGGCAGGGCCCGTGCGCGTGCAGCTTTGTGAGATGCAGTTCGGTGCCGTAGCCCTTGTGCTGGCTGAAACAATATTGCGGGAATCGCGCGCAGAATTCGCGCATCATCGTGTCCCGCGTCACTTTCGCGATCACACTCGCCGCCGCGATGCTGAGACTGTAGCAATCACCATCGACGACGGCGGTTTGCGGCAGCGGAAAGGGAAATACCGGCAGCCCATCGATTAACGCATGATCCGCTTGCGCGTTCAGCGCCGCGATGGCGGCACGCATCGCTTTGTGCGTCGCGCGGAGGATGTTGATCTGGTCGATCTCGATCGAGTCAATAACGCCGACGGCCCAGACGATGGCAGCGTTGTTGATAAGATCGCGATAAATCTCTTCGCGTCGTTCGGGGAGAAGCTGCTTAGAGTCGTTCAACCGCTTGTGATTGAACTTCTCCGGCAGGACGACTGCCGCTGCGACGACCGGCCCAGCAAGCGCGCCGCGCCCTGCTTCATCGATCCCGGCGATACGCGTAAAGCCAACCGCGCGGAGTCGGCGTTCGTGGCGAAATCCGCAGCGGCGCATTGCGCGGCTACACTAATCACAGCCTGCGCAAGAACTCACGCAGTTTCGGGTCGACGAGGCGTACTATTCGCGCACCGCGGTCGCTTCCTTACCCTTGCGCTGGCGCAGGTAGTTCAGCTTTGCACGGCGCGCCCGGCCCGGCTTCTCGACGTCCACTTTCGCGATCCGCGGCGAGTTGATCGGGAAGACACGCTCAACGCCCTCGCCGTAGGAGATGCGGCGGACGGTGAAGGTCTCGTTAATGCCGCGCCCTTTGCGGCCGATCACGATGCCCGCGAAAATCTGGATACGCTCTTTGTCGCCTTCCTTGACGCGGGTATGGACACGCACGCCGTCACCTACTTTGAAGCTGGTGACGTCGGTTTTCTGCTGCTCTTTTTCGATGGTGTCGATGATCGTGCTCATAATGCTTGCCGGGGAATCGGGCCGACATCTTCCAGCGGATGAGGTCGGAAATCAAACGGAACTCTGTCTCCGCGGCGAGTTGTGATCGGGGCGCTGCCCGCTATAATTCGCCGGAGCTGCGCCCGTAGCTCAATTGGATAGAGTGACAGCCTCCGAAGCTGTAGGTTGCGCGTTCGAGCCGCGCCGGGCGCACTTATCCGAGCGAAGCGACGCGGCTGAGCAGGTCTTTCTTGCTCGTCATGCCTGTCACCTGATCGACGACCTGGCCGTTCTTGAAGAACAGCAACGTCGGGATGGCGCGGACGTTGTACTTGAACGAGAGCGCCTGGTTTTTATCGATGTCGATCTTGCCGATCTTCACTTTGCCGGCCTGCTCTTTCGCGACCTCTTCGAGCAACGGTGCGATCATCTTGCATGGGCCACACCATTCGGCCCAGAAGTCGACTACCACGGGCGTCGCGCTCTGGGTTACTTCGGTTTCAAAATTTGATTCGTCGATCGTTACAGTGGCTGAATTATCCATAGTCAGGAGCCAAAGTAGTTCCAAATCTGGATAATTAAAGTGACGCCCGAGATTCCGCACGCTGCCCAGAGTAGCGGCATTGGAATGCCATCTTCGGCTCGTGGCGCGGATTGGATTGGCGAGTGCACGATCGGTGTCGTGAGAGGCTTCGGAGCTGGCGCGGTGAACAATGGCTGCGTCTTCGTCATCGTCACACGGGTTGGTGGCGCGACGACCGGCTCGGGCAGCATGCTGATCCGAGCTGTGTCTTGCTTCGGGCCGCTTTGCGAAGCTGATCCAGGATAAATCGACGGCGCGGCCGAGACCGAACTTGAAGGGGCGGCGGTGGGCGGCAGGACGCGTGGCAGCGGCGGGAGAACCCGCGGCCGCGGTGGCATCGCAGTCGCCGGAGCGGCTGTCGCAGTAGGAGCAGGTGGACGCGTGAGCACCGGAGGCCGGATCGGCGTTGACGACACTGAGGCCGACGGTCGAATTAACGATGGCGTCCCCAGAGGCGTCGCGGCGTTGATCCGCACTGTGTCGGCGGACGCACCACCCGGTCGGGACTCTGCCCGGGAGGGCGGCAGCGCAATGCGAACCGTTTCTTTCTTCGGTTGATAGACGTCGGCCATGGAGCAGCGAAGTGCGGGTCCGCAAAATTGCAAAAACCGCGCGCCTTTGTCACTCGCTAAACTCCCGCGACCGCGAGAATTTTAAGCGATCGCGCGATCCCGACGTTACGCGAGCAAATCGTAGCCGCGGCTGGCGACGATTCTGCGCCAGATAAACTCACCGACTTGCGCCGGCTGCGACAAAATCACGGT
>JALYXP010000193.1 GCA_030947045.1 Verrucomicrobiota bacterium
CGGAGAAGCATGTCGCTTAAAGTTTCTGCCGACGGCGCAGACACTTCGATCAGGGCATAGCTTTGGTCGACGCGCTTCTGGCCAATCTTGAACTCGACGATGTTGAACACCGCCCCGCCGCTTACGATCCCATCCAGGACCTTTGGCAGAATCAGTGAATCGATAATGTGGCCGCGAAGCTCAATAGTTTCGGAAAACATCGGCCGCACCGTAGCCTATGGGCTGTATGCGCGCCACTTCGTCAACGTGCTGGACAAGGCCATCGCCTTGTTGTCGTCCGTTTCATTTTCGGAACACCCGTAAGTCATGGACCCGATCGAAAAGCCCGACGCGCATGGTTCGCCTGCCGAGAAAGCGCGCAAATCTCTTGGCGATAAACTGAACCGCCCGGTCAAACCGCCACCGACACTTCCCGGGAAAGAGGCGGCCAAAAACGAACCGCTGGCCCGCCGCGTCACGGACGAGGTCGATGATCTCTGACGATCTCACCGCGATGCAGGTGAAGATCTCGAGCGAACTCGGGAGGCGGCCAGAGTGCTTCGTCACGCATCCCGCAGAGATGAAGGCATTCCGCGGTATGTCAGCGGGAGACCTTGCTGATTTCGCGCATCGAAACGGCTGGCGCGTCGTCCGGAAAGTCGGCGGGCGGCAGCTGCAGTTCTATCATGATGCGTTCGAGCAGCCCGTGGACGATTAGCCCCGCCGCTACAGAAGAAAGAAGAAGCCGAACGCGCGCGACTAGCTTTCTGCCGGCGAGCTGCTGGTAAAAAACGCGGTCAGCGGGCTCGTTGCGCTCGCCGTGCGACGCGTCTCGGCGAGACCAATTTCATAAGCTTCGCGGCCCGCTTCGACTGCTTTACGGAAAGCCTTTGCCATGCGGCTCGGGTTGGATGCAATCGCGATCGCGGTGTTCACGAGAACCGCATCAGCACCCATCTCCAGTGCTTCCGCAGCCTGGCTCGGCGCGCCGAGGCCGGCATCGACGACTACCGGGACGGTCGCCTGTTCGATGATGATTTCGATCTGCGCGCGCGTCTCGATTCCACGGTTGCTGCCGATCGGTGAGCCGAGCGGCATCACGGTCGCGGTGCCGACATCCTGGAGGCGCTTTGCGAGAACAGGATCGGCGTTGATGTACGGCAGGACAATGAAGCCTTCTTTCACGAGGATTTCCGCGGCGGCTAATGTTTCAACCCCGTCGGGCAGCAGGTAGCGAGGATCGGGATGGATCTCGAGTTTGACCCAGTTCGGCAGGCCGGCGGTGACCGCGAGACGCGCAAGGCGCACGGCTTCGGCGGCGTTCCGCGCGCCGCTTGTGTTTGGGAGGAGGAGAAAACGTTTCGGGTCGATGAACTCGAGGATGTTCGCGAACGGATCACCTTTGCCGGAGAGATCTGCGCGACGCAGCGCGACAGTGACGATCTCGGTGCCGCTCGCTTCCAGCGCGTCGCGCATCAGTTCATTCGAGGCGAACTTTCCGGTGCCGACGAGCAACCGCGAGGTGAACTCGCGATCAGCGATCTTCAAGGGCGTCGGCTCGTCGGACATCGCGGAAGAATATCAGAGTTCAGCGATCGCCGCGAATCTGCTGTACGACTGCACGGCGCGCCGTTAACATAAGGAGGTGAGCACCGTTTTCGAGCTGCACCACGCTGACTGCGTCGAAGGAATGTCGCGGCTGGATGAAGCGTCGATCGATTTGATCGTAACGTCGCCGCCGTACAATCTCGGTGTTGCTTACAGCAAGTATTCGGACCGGCAGGATCGCGGGAGTTACCTGCAGTGGTTTCGCGAATGGGCGACAGCCGCGTGCCGCGTGCTGAAATCGGACGGTTCGTTGTTCCTGAATGTCGGCGGCGCTCCTTCGAATCCATTTCTCCCGCACGAGCTGGTGCTGCAGTTGCGCGAGCATTTCGTGCTGCAAAATACGATCCACTGGATCAAAGCGATCACGATAGAAGACGATGACGGCGGCGCCGTTTCGCGCGGGCATTTCAAGCCGGTGAATTCGCCGCGTTTCCTGAATGACTGCCACGAATATGTCTTCCACCTAACGCCGGAAGGACGCACCCCGATCGATCGGCTCGCGCTCGGCGTGCCGTACGCGGATAAGAGCAACATCGCGCGCTGGAGTCACACCGGCGGAAGCGATGTGCGGTGCCGAGGGAATACGTGGTTCGTGCCGTATGAGACGATCAAGAGCCGGGATAAACAACGGCCGCATCCGGCGACCTTCCCGCTTCAGCTGGCGGTGAATTGCATCAAGTTGCATGGCGTCGCGCGCGTGCAGACGATGATGGATCCGTTTCTCGGGATCGGGAATTCTGGGGTGGCGGCGGAAAAGTGCGGTGTGCCGAAGTTCATCGGATTCGAGATCGACGAGGGCTACCTCGCTGAAGCGAAGCGTCGTGTGCAGACCACCAGCGTGGCAACGTCATCCTGAGGCTGCGAAGACGCCGAAGGATCTCCCGTATGCGCGTATCAGGTGCGGGGAAAAGGGCGTGGAGTACGAAGGGCGCGCTCTCTGGATATGCACATGGAAGGCGTCGTTGGGAGATCCCTCGACCGCTTCGCGGCTCGGGATGACAGCGTTCGAAAGCGCGGTCAGAAAAGCTGGTCGCGCTCTGGCGAAAGCGATGTATTCGCAGCTGCAGGCGCGGTGAACTTTTCGAGCGGCTTCACGAGATTTCCCGGCAACGGCCGGACGCGATCGAAAATCCGCGGCGCGATTGGTTTCGCCACGGCATAGCCGGCAAAAAACATCTCGAGTCGCGCATCAAGATTATCAATGTAATGCAACGCCATCGCTTCGGGCGTTTTCGGATTCACCGGCGAGCCCATCTGCATTTCGCCGTGATGCGCGGCGATCAGGTGCAGCAAATGCAGCCGAACATCTTCGGACGCAGGGGTGAGTTGATTCCACGCTGCACCGCCGCTCGTGACCTTTCGCCAGAGCGAATTTACCAGCTCCATACCGATCGAGATGTGACCCATCAATTCACCGCGCTCATCGAAGCCCATGGTGAAGCCGCTCTCCGGCAACTGATTTTCCCAGAGTTTTCCGGAGTCGTGAAACAGGATACCGGCGACCAGCAGATCGAGATTCAGCTGGGGATAAAGCGGCGCGATCTGCGCGGCCAGACGCATCATCTGCGCTGTGTGTTCGACGAGTCCGCCGCGGCGCGCGTGATGATAACTCCGGGCCCCCGCCGTCCGGCGAAAGCGTTCGCCCCATTCGTTCAGAAACGCTTCGCACAAGGCCCGCAGCCGCGGATCGCTGACTGCGGCAACCCGCTCCACGATGTAGCTCCCGTCCGCCGCCTGTTTCGCGCGCAATTCCGTGGGACCCTGCAGCAGATCGGCAATCTCCGACGCGGATAACGGCCGCACCTTCCAGCGTTTTGCGTCGAGCCCGAACTGCTGGTGCTGCTCGAATTCGCCCGTTAGCTCGATGAAGTCCGAAATCTCGA
>JALYXP010000195.1 GCA_030947045.1 Verrucomicrobiota bacterium
TCTGCTCGTAAGACTTGCCCGCATATTTCGTTACGCCTTCATAGCCGGTGCGATACGCCGGTGCGTATTGATCGTAGGTGTGGCCCTCGCGTGCCCAATCCTGGGAACCGTGATTCTCGCGCCAGAAGGTCTCCTCGACCGTCGGGTTAACTGCTTCCGCGACGCCGTGGCCGCTGTAGGCGCCAGCCACTCCGCCGACGACTGCTCCAATCGCCGCGCCGATAGGTCCCGCGACCACAGCTCCGATGGCCGCGCCCGTTAGACCGCCGCCGGTCGTCCCGACACCGGTGCCGATGGGATGAGAACCGGGTTCGCCGGTCAGTGGATCAGGGTTTGTCTTCGGGTCGGGGTTGTTGTTGGTCGTGTCATCCATGTTGGTAGCTCCGCGTTAAGTTTTTCGCCGCACAAGGACTTCGATTTTGCTCAAGTCAACGGTTGCCCGCGTAATCGAGAGACGCACCGGCCCGTCCATTTTCGAACTGACAGTATGATCAATCCGAATGGCGACCAATTTTCGCAGAACGACGGGCCTGGCAGCTCCACCAGCGCGGGCCATGAACAATCCGCCTCTGGCGTGCAGAGCAAAATCCAAGACATGAGCGGCCGCGTCTCAACGGCAGCGAGCGACGCATGGGAGACAACGAAGCAAACCGCCGGCACGGCCCGCGAACGCACGGAGTTCTTCCTGCGCGAAAACCCAGTGCCTACCGTGATCGGCGCGCTCGCCATCGGCCTCGCGATCGGTTTGGCGATTCGCTACTCATCCAGCGAACGCGAAACGGAAGTGAAATCGCCGCTCGGCGACGTGAATCTCGGCATGCTTTCGCTGCCGTTTCTGTGGCCATTCTTCAAGTCCGTGAAACGAGGCTACGAAGACTCCGCTGAGGTCGTGAAAGACAGCATGCGCGACGGACTCGATCGCGTGAAGAGCGTCGACGTAAAGCGCTACGTGAAGCCAGTGCGGAAACAGTGGCGTTCCTGGACGCGGTAAGCGCGTCGGCAAGCGGTCATCTCGAGCTTGTCGAGAGACCCCGTCGCAGCATCGTCCGCGGCGACACGGGGTTCCTCGGCTGCGCTCGGAATGACCGGGATTTCCGCGCGCCGTCCCAGCATCGTGCAATTCGTCAATTGAACGGCGCGCGCGTTTCGTTGAAGCTAACGCCTCATGGCGACTTCTCCGGCCGGCCGGCCGACCTGGCAGCGCAATCGCGTCTTTAAATTCTTCGCGTCCCTAAAGCTCGCCGTCGTCCTATTGGCGGTGCTGATCGTCGCCAGCATCGCGGGGACGATCTGGGAATCGAGCTTCGATGCGAAGGTCGCCCGCGCGTATATCTACGGCGCCTCCTGGTTCAATCTCTGGCTCATCCTGCTGGCAACGAATCTCACAGTCTCCGCGCTTTCGCGATGGCCTTGGAAGAAGCATCACGTGGCGTTTTTAATCACGCATCTTGGGATTATCACGCTGCTGGTCGGGTCGATGATCGGTCGCATCTGGGGCACCGAGGGGACGATCACGCTTTTCAAAGGCGAGCCGCCCACGAACCGTTTGCTCGTCGATCAACATCAGCTGCGCGTCCGCGACACCGACGGGATCGTGAAAGGCTACGCGACCGAGTTCATCAACCATCCGCCGACCCCACAGAAACCGTGGGATCTTGGCGCGCTGGCTTCGGGAGCGCGGTTGAGCATTGTCGATTACTCGACCGCGGTTGAGGGCAAGCTGAACCCGAAACCGGCCGACGATAACCACCCGCCCGGTCTCCATTTCACCATCGCGACGGCGATGATGGGTCAACGTCTCGACAGCTGGCTCCTCGCGGATGACGGCGAGCACGCGAGCTTCAATATGGGTTTAGCCACGATCGACCTAAAGCGGGGCACCGCGCCTGCAGCGTCAGCTGGCGACGCGGCTCCCGCCGCCGTCGGCGAGGTGGAGATCGAAGAGTCGATCTTCGCGTTTACGAAAGCGCCGGACCAGCAGGTGGCGAAGGTCGGGAAAGGTGGAAACACCGGTGCGAAGGTTGTCCTCGCGCAGCCTGTCGATGGCAATAAAGGCGCAGTGACGATCAGCCTGGGCGATAAGACGTGGACGCACGATGTTGCCGCGCATCTCGGCCGGGACACGCCTCTCGAGGGGAGTTCCTATGTGATGCGGATTGAAGGCTACTGGCCCGATTTCCGGATCGATAACGGCAAACCCGCCACCGTTTCGGATCAGCCGAACAATCCTGCCGTCGTCGTGACACTGCGCGGCCGCGGCGTTCCTACGGCGCCGGCTCCGAATGCTCATAGTGGCGGCACTGATCCCGAAAAGGACTCTGCCGTCGGCGCGCCGAACCATCTCACGCTGTTCATCGCGGATGATGGCGCGATCACCTACGACCTCGCCTCCCGAAAAGCCGGGCGCTCGACCGGAAAGCTCGAGCTGAACACGCCGCTGCCGACTGGATGGGCAGACTGGCAACTCACGGTCGATAACACAATGGCGCACGCCGAACATTGGATGGACTTCAGCGCGATCGCGTCATCGGCCCCTGCCGCGAACTTGCCAGACGGCGTTCGTGTCCGCGTGCAACAAGGAGCCTCAACGGTGGAACAATGGGTGCCCGCGGGATGGCAGATCGCGCTGCCGACTTCACCAGCGCCGATCCAGGTCGCGTATGGCTGGAAACAGGAGCAACTCCCGATTGCGCTGGAGCTCCTGGAATTCGAAGTGCAACGAAACGAAGGCAGCGACAGCCCGGCCGGATTCAAAAGCACGGTACGCGTGACCGATCGCGATGGCGGCAGCGCCACCGGGCAATGTTGGATGAACAACCCTTTCAGCTATCCCGGCGTCTGGTGGCGCACCTGGACGGGGCTGACTTACAAGATGTCGCAGGCGTCCTGGAATCCGGAAAACCTTGGCCAAAGCACGATCCAAATCCTCCGCGACCCAGGCTGGCTCTTGAAGTGGATCGGTTCAGTCCTGATCTGCACCGGCATCTTCATGCTCTTTTACTTAAAGGGATTTCGCCGGCCAACTGTCGCTGCGGGAAATGCGCCGGCCACACGCCCGAAGCCGCGGGAATTAGCCGAAGCGGCTAATTAATTTCACCTGATCACCCGGTGTGAGGATCGTTCCGTTACTCTCCCTCTTGCTGTTGCTGCGCGGCTGCGGCTCCGGCAAGAATACCGCTGAACAGGTTTCCGCACGCGCAGCGAAGCGGCTGGATCGCGAAGCGGAGAAAGCGAAAGTCGCCCGCGCCGGAAACTGGGGACACTACAATGGCCCGATCGACACGCGCTGGGAAAACGACGGCATC
>JALYXP010000205.1 GCA_030947045.1 Verrucomicrobiota bacterium
AAGTCGAGGGACCCCGTGGCGCCACCAAGCATACTGCCACGGGGTTCCTCGGCTGCGCTCGGAATGACAGTCGTGCTAGCCTTCGATGACTTCGTTCGACAGTTCGTCACGATCGTCAGACTGGCGCGGGAAATAACGAGCCAGGAGTTGACCGGCGCGTTCGACGCCATGCACGATCGCTTCGGTGAAGGCGTCGCGCTTAAAATAGTCGCGCATTGCGTCCACCAACGCCTGCCAAAACTCGGCGCCGCATTTCGCGTGCACTCCTTCGTCGCCGACGACCGCGAATTTCTGCGCGCGCGGCGCCACGAAGATGAGGATCGCGTTCCGTTCCGCTGTCTTCTGCATGCCCAGCGATTGAAATTTTCGCTCTGCTAATGGTAGCGCGTCGCCTTTCATCTCTCCGCGTTGCACGAAGACACGGATTTCGCCCGATGTCGTCTTCTCCGCAGCCGAGATTGCCGCGACAATCCGCTCATGATCCAGCCGGCTGAGGAATTCCTTCGTTTTCATCTCGAAATTACCAGCTAGAGCCCGCGCCGCCGCCGCCGAAACTACCGCCGCCGCCACCGAAGCCGCTGAATCCACCGCCGGATGAGCCGCCGCCCCAACCACCACCGCCGCCTCCACCCCATCCGCCGATGAACGGTCCGCCGCCGCCGGAATAGCCCCAGCCGCGCCGGCGTTTGCGCGTGATCAGGTAGAGAAACATGAAGATGAAGAGCAGCATCAGGCACGAAATGCCGCCGCCTGCTTTCTCCTTGCCCGTGCCTTCTGCGACGGTCCGGCCGGTCCCCTTGTACTCACCGCGAATCGCCTTCATCATCAGGTCGATCCCGACGCCGAGGCCGCCTTCGTAATCATTCGCTTTAAACCGCGGTTTGATGTTGCGCTCCGTGATGTCGAACGCCGTGGCATCCGGCAGCGCGCCTTCCAGACCGTACCCGACCTGGATGAACATCTTGCGATCCTGAATAAAGACGAACAACACCGTGCCATTTCGGCGACCCTGCTGCCCAACAGCCCACGCCTGCGCGACCCGGTGCGTGTAGTCCGCGATGTCCGAATCAGTCTGCATCTTCGGAAAAACAGCGACGACGACCTGGTTCGAAGTGTCGCGTTCGAATTGCGCCAGCTGCTCGTTGAAACGAAGCGCAGCCTCCTTTGAAACGACGTTCGCGTAATCGTTGAAATATCCAGCTGGCTTCGGCGGGATTACTTCCACAGCCGCGGCGTTGCTAGCAACCAGCGCGAAAAGAGCGAGAACGAACACTTGCAAGGTCATCCCAAGCAAAGTCGAGGGACCCCGTCGCGTTACGTGCAGGCTAATTTCCACGGGGTCCTTCGACTTCGCTCAGGATGACCGCGTGTCCTCAACGCTACGGCGTCGCTACCGGCGTCGCCGCCGCTGGTGCAGAGGGCGTTATCACCGGCACCGCTGGCGCGTTGCCAAAAGTTCCGAAGTTCACCGTCGGCGCGCGTTCCGAACCGGCCTGCGACGTGAAAAATGGACGCTCCTTAAACCCGAACATTTTGTTCAACATGTTTGTCGGAAAACGCTGCATCGCAGTGTTGTACTCCTGCACTGCGCCGTTGAAATTATTGCGTTCGACCGAGATGCGATTCTCCGTCCCCTCCAGCTGCGCCTGGAGATTCTGAAAGGCTTCTGTCGCGCGCAACTGTGGATAATTTTCGCTCACCACCAACAACCGCGAAAGAGCCGTGCTGAGCTGCCCCTGTGCCTGCTGGAACTTCTCCAACTCCGCCGCATCAGTCGGCGCCTTGCTGGGATCGAGCTTCACCTGGCCTACGCTGGCGCGCGCGTTCACGACCTCGGTGAGCGTGGACTTTTCGAAGTTCGCAGCGCCTTGCACCGTATTGACGAGGTTCGGGATCAGGTCGGCGCGTCGTTGATAGACCGACTGAACGTCGGCCCACTTCTTGTTCACGTTCTGGTCGAGTGTGACGAGCCGATTGTAGCTACCGCAGCCTGTGAAGCCGAAAACGACAGCGAGTCCCAATGCTAGTCCAGCCGCGGCGCGCGCAAATGTGTTCATGGTTCGGAAGCGTCCGGTAACGACTATCGCAAGTCAATCGGCGTGAAGCCGTTGCCGTTCGGTATGAAACGTGCGCGACATCTCGCACATCCGAAGATAATCTGACATCCCTCCGCCTCCTCATGCGCCGACCCATCGCCATCTCCTACGCCGTCTTCGCGCTCTTGCTGCTCGTAATTGGCGTACTGCATCTTGCGACGCCGTTTATCGGCGCGCTCTTCTGTTATCTCGCGCTGACGAAGCTGACCTTCTGGAGAAAGAAATGGCTCGCAGTGACGCTCTTCATTGTGCTCCTCGCCGCTGCCTTCTCTGGTTTCGGCTTCATCTTAAAGCGAGCACTTGTTGCGTTGCCGGAGATGGTCGAAACGACAGTGCCGGTTGTGCTGCAATACGCGGCGAAACACGGGATCGATCTCCCATTCAATGACACCGACAGCCTGCGCGCGGTCGCACTCGAAGGCGTCCGTAGCACGCTCGGCGACGTCGGCCAGTACGTGAAGGTTGCGACCAAGGAATTCGTCTTCCTGGTGATCGGAATCGTCATCGCGGTAGGTGTTTTCCTGAACCCCGATTTCGAGCCGCGTAAACATCGCTCTACCGTGCGGCCGAACCTCTACACATTTTACACGACGCGGATCCGGGAGCGTTTCGCCTCGTTCTATCGGAACTTCGAGACGGTGATCGGCGCGCAGATCGTCATCTCTGCGATCAATACCGCTCTCAGCTCGATCTTCGTCCTCGCTGCCGGGCTTCGGTATGCGGGCGTGCTTGTCGCACTGACATTTGTCTGCGGGCTCATCCCGATCGTCGGGAATCTGATTAGCAACACCATCATCATCGGCGTCGCGTTTGCGATGTCGCCAAAGCTCGCGCTCTGGGGCTTCGCTTTCCTAGTGATCATTCACAAACTCGAATACTTTCTGAACAGCCGCATCATCGGCGGCCGCACGCATCATCCGATGTGGCTAATGCTGCTTGCCTTGCTGATCGGCGATAGCCTGCTCGGAATTCCCGGGATCATCCTCGCGCCGGTGGTGTTGAGTTTTGTCAAAGTCGAGATGAGCAAGGTCGAAGTCCCCGTCCCGCGCGGCACTGCGTCGCCGCGCGAGCCACGCGCGCATCGACAGCTAACCGGCGTCTAGCTTTTTACTCCG
Source organism: Verrucomicrobiota bacterium (assembly GCA_030947045.1). Taxonomy (GTDB): domain Bacteria; phylum Verrucomicrobiota; class Verrucomicrobiia; order Chthoniobacterales; family UBA10450; genus JACCTI01. Next base: position 3,212 of record JALYXP010000205.1, read on the forward strand.
GGGAGCGCACGCTTGTAGCGTGCTGGTCGTTGCATTTTGCGACGACGAACTTTCGGAGGGAGAGGAAATGAATGATCTGTGCCTGCAACGCGGACGAAGTTCGTTTCGGCAGAATCCGAAACCAGCACGCTGCAAACGTGCGCTCCCCGGAGACGCCGCTGGCGCGTCGGGAGCTGACCGCCCTCTCGTAGTCACGCGACATTCCGACCGCAGCGAAGCGAATCGGAGAAACCACGCGGCTTAGGTCACGCTTGTTCCGCGGGGTTTTCGACTTCGCTCGGAACGGCGGGTGCGGGCTCAGGTAATTCGGTATGCTCCTCAGCTGGCGAGGCGGCTGCTTTCGGTACGGGAGCCGTCGGCAGATACCGCCGCCGCAGCTCTTCCGCATTCGGCAATTCATCAAGATTCTTCAACCCGAAATGGTCGAGGAAAAATTGCGTCGTTTCGTAGAGGAGCGGGCGCCCGGGAATCTCGGCGCGGCCGGCGATCTTCACCAGTCCGCGCTCCATCAGACTCTGCAACACGCCATCGACGGCGACGCCACGCACCGCTTCGACATCCGCACGCGTGATCGGCTGCCGGTACGCGATGATCGCGAGCGTCTCGAGTGACGGAGGAGTCAGGCGCGTCGGCTTGGCGGCGGGGAATAACTGACGAACCCAGCGCGCATACGCCGGTTCGCTCGCGAACTGCCAGCCGTCTGCTTTCTCGAGCAGCTGAAAGGCGCGCTGCTGCTCGATGTATTCGATCTTTAACTGCTCCAGCGCGGCCGCGACTTCCGCTTCGTTGGTCCGCGCAAACTCGTTAGGCGCCAGCTCGGCATCCTCGCCCGCGCCTTTGACCGCGGCGAGCAACTCACGCGCCGTTAGCGGCTTTTGCGCGCTGAAGAGCAGCGCTTCGATGACTTTCGTCAGCTCC
>JALYXP010000229.1 GCA_030947045.1 Verrucomicrobiota bacterium
TGGTAGAGAAGGGGAGTCTTCGGCTTGCCAGAGAAGGTGGCCGCTTGTCCCTCAATCAACATCGGGAGGGTTCGTGGCGGGTTGATGAATCTGACCGTCGCTACCTGGATGGGCGGGAGAGCGAGGAGCGCGGCGAAGGAGAGTAGGAGCCATTTCCAGCGGGAGGCGAATCTCGTTCCCTTCACCCGGGTCGCACTTCGTCGCGCAGCGGCACCCATGATTAGCCTGCGACTGTGCTATCCGCGGTCACGCGCTGGCCTGTTTGCATGATGCACGCACGGTAAGTCGTGATGGCGTTCGCAGTCGCGGCATTTTCGAGGAACTCGCGCGGCGAGATCGTGCATTCAGCTCGGCAAATTTGCTTTGCGGTTGCGTGCGATGAAGCCCGGACGGAGGTTAAGCGATGAAGTCACTCCGTCTGGTCAAGCTGATGTGGATGTCGGCGGTATTTGGGCTGTGTCTCGTATCTGTCGCAGAGGCAGGCCCGCGCGAGCGTGAGCGTGAGCGAAAAAGTCGCCTGCTCGACCAAAACGAACAGGAACGCGTGGTCATGGTGACTGGGTCGCATCTGCCGCAAAAGGTGAAGAGGAAATCGATCGGCACGACGACGCCTTACAACATTCGGATTTACTCGCAACGTGAACTGGAGAGTACCGGACGCTCGACTCCGGGCGAAGCGTTAAGGGCACTCGATCCTTCTATCACAATTTCGGGCCGCTAAGCGGGAAGCGAACCGCCGGTTCGTCGCGCGTGCTGTCGGCTGGGTTCGCCGCGTTTTCGCCTTAGGCCTGCATCATTCGGGTGAGCCATCGGACAAGCTGGTCGCCTTTGTCCCAGACGCGATCGTAGGCTTGATCGGCCGTCAGTCCGTCTTCCCTCCACCGGCCGAGTTGCGAAGACTGTCGCCGGCAGAGGTCGCGAAACCGGCGGACGACGGCAGTGATCTGCGCGGCGTGCGGCTGCCAATTCTGCGCTGACGCGGCGGACTCAGTAGTGCTCTGCAGCAGTGCGAGTATATGCGAAGCGATCTCTTCCCATTCCTCGATGCTGCGCTTCAGTTCTGCGACATCCCACTCGATCGGCCCAGCTGCGTCTTCTGATTGCATGCGCCAAGTCTGGCAGGCGCGGTAGGACATCGGCTGTCCGTCCGTAACTTTTTTTATGGTCTGTAATCGCTCACGGTCAAGCGGTGCAGGCTCTGGGGTGCAACGGCCTTTCATCTCAACTAACTGCGCGATACCCTCCCCAGGTGAAGCTTGCACAAAAGGTCGCGAAGCTCGGGCAGCCGCTGACTTACCGCAGGGCATGGCGCCGGGTTCGGCGGATGTTGCATCCTGTTCCGCTGGCACCGCTGCGTGCACGGATCGGTCCGGCGCGGTTGCAAGAGTTAAGGGCGCGTCATGGCTCGCCGGCGCCAGACGCGCCGGAGGATTGGCGGCATTACACGAAGTATCTCGACCTGGAGAAATACCTCAAGCTGAACGTCCGGCGCGTGCAGGATCTTGATCTGCACCGGTCGCCGCCGCTGGACATTCTCGATCTCGGGTGTGGCGCGGGGTTCTTTCTCTTCATCGCACAAAGCTTCGGGCATCGCGGCTTAGGTCTCGATACTGGCGGCATCCCGATCTTCGATGACTGGGTGGAACTGCTTGGGGTGGAGCGGATGATCGCCCGGGTCTCGGCGCGAGAACCGATCCCGGAGCCCGGGCGGAAGTTCGACCTGATCACGGGTTTCTCGACGGCCTTCCAAGGCGGCAAAAAGAGCTGGCGCTGGGGACGTGGCGAATGGGAATTCCTCCTCGACGACCTGGCGCGGCATCTGAAGCCGGGCGGGCGAATCTTCTTCGGGCTGAATCCGGTCTACGAGGGCGATTACTATACGCCGGAGATCCTGGAGTTATTTCTGGAGCGCGGCGCCGAAGTCGAGCGGGAGAACGTGATGCTCCGCGTTTAGCTTTCGTTAATTACTCCTGCATCGAGCACAACAGGCTTGGAGGGAGCGAAAGGTAACGCAGCGACGACGACCTCTTCGAAGGTTGTTTGTGAGAGACGCGTTAAGTGCGGCCCGACCCTTGGAGTTAGGGAACGCCGTTTGCGCGGTTGTGAGATCCCTCGGCCGTCCCTACGGCGGCTCGGGATGACGGCTCTCGCCGCGCGCGAGAGATGTGCGTGGGCTGCTCGGTCAGCAGCGTAACCTCCCTACACGAGATCGCGCGGATCGTTCGGGCTGGTGCTCGCAGTCGGCGACAGCTGCCCGGTCAGCAGCGTGACCTGGCTATACGAGGTCGCGCGGATCGTTTGGCCCGGCGCTTGCGACGGGCGGCTGCGACGCTGTCGTTGCGGCTGGCGGCGGCGGCACGGGTTCGGTGATCGCCGGAGGAGCGGCCGCGAGACGCGGAGTGGTGGCAGCGGCGGGGCGGACTTGGACTTCTTCCGAGGGAGCGCCGGAACGATGGAGCTCGTCGGTGAAGTCATCCTTCGCTTTTTGGAACTCTTTCACTGCCTGACCCATACCGCGGGCGAGCTCCGGAAGACGCTTCGCGCCGAAGAGCACGAGGACGATCAGTAGGACAATGATAAGATCAGGACCAGCCAGGTTACTAAGAAGCGCGAGCATGTTCATATGTAGGTTCTCCGGAGAGAAGCATCAGCCGCTGTGGTGCGGTTGCAAGTCCGCAACGGCTCTCCATTCGCGTATGAGTTACCGTCGTCGCCGGCCTGAACTTTGTTGATGGCCACAGTCCCTGCGCCGTGTCAGCATCTGGCGATGGCAGAAGGCTCACAGAAGTTTCCTGACGACCCGACGCCGATCGTCGGTTCGCCGACTGACCTTGCGCCTCTCACAAGCCGTGGCCCCAAACCCGCCCACGAACGAACCGCAGCCGAGGAACGGGAAGGGACTGACTGGCATGCGCTGGCCGCGAGCGAGAGCTTCCGCGCGCTGCTGAAGGCGAAACGTCGCTTCATCGTGCCGGCAGTTATCTTCTTCGTCGTCTACTATTTCGCTCTGCCGGTTCTGGTCGGGTACGCAACGCCGCTGATGACGAAGCGTGTCATCGGGCCGGTGAATCTCGCTTACCTGTTCGCGCTTTCGCAGTTTGTCATGGCATGGGCGGTGGCGGCGTTTTATGTACGCGCAGCGGCGAAGTTCGACCGCATGGCGCGCGACGTGATCGCGGCCCAGCAGCGGTCGCGAACAAAAGGCCTATGACACCAGCTCTTGGAATGTTTCTTGGCTTCGTCCTTGTGACGTTGCTGATCACTTATTGGTCGGCGCGCCGCTCGAGCGGGGCGTCTGCTTACTTCGCGGCGGGCCGGCGCATCACGGCGTGGCAAAACGGGCTCGCGGTGGCGGGCGACTACATGAGCGCGGCAAGCTTCCTTGGGATTGCCGGGATGATTGCGTTCAATGGCTACGACGGATTCATGTATTCCGTTGGGTTTCTGGTCGCGTATCTCACCGTGTTGTTGGTCGTCGCGGAACCGCTGCGCAACGCCGGGAAGTACACGATGGCAGATGTGCTCGCCTACCGGCTGCGGCCGCGGCCTGTGCGTGCGATGGCGTCCCTTTCCACACTGACTGTCTCGATCTTCTACATGATCGCGCAGATGGTCGGCGCCGGCACGCTGGTGCGGCAGCTAATCCCCGGAGTCAGCTATGAAATGGCGGTCGCAGGAGTGGGAGCGTTAATGGTCGTATACGTCGTTTTCGGCGGCATGCTCGCGACGACCTGGGTGCAAATCATCAAGGCGATTCTGTTGATGAGCGGCAGCGTTTTTCTGAGCGT
>JALYXP010000230.1 GCA_030947045.1 Verrucomicrobiota bacterium
TCGTCGTGTCGAATTGCGTGTTGAACCTCGTCGAAGCAAAGGCGAAACGGCAGCTCTTCGAGGAGATCTTCCGGGTGCTGAAGATTGGCGGACGCGCCGTTATTTCCGACATCGTGAGCGACGAAGAGGTGCCGGAGCATTTGCAGCAGGACGCTGAGCTTTGGAGCGGCTGCATCTCTGGTGCGCTGACGGAAGAGGGCTTCGTCGAGGCATTCACGGCCGCTGGCTTCTACGGCGTGCAGATTTTGAAGCGGGACAGCGAGCCCTGGCAAACCGTCGAAGGCATCGAGTTCCGCTCCGTCACAATCGAAGCGCTCAAGGGCAAACAAGGTCCATGCGTCGAGCGCAACCAAGCGGTCGTGTATCGCGGCCCGTTCAAAGAAGTGCTCGATGACGACAACCACCGGATGGAACGAGGCCGACGCTATGCCGTTTGCGATAAGACGTTCAACATCTACCGCAAAGCGCCCTACGCGGAATTCTTCGAATTCATCGAGCCGCTTACGCCAGTTCCCATCGAAGAGGCGAAACCGTTCGATTGCTCGCGCACCGCGCTCCGGCATCCGCGCGAGACAAAGGGGATGGACTACAACGCCACGACCGACGCATCGCAGTGCTGCGACGGCGGCAGCTGCTGCTGACGCGGGATTGCCATGCACCGCGTGGGCGGTCAGAGTCGGGTGAATGTCCGAAGAAGATTGCTCAGAAGTACTGAAGGCGCTCGCGGACCGAACGCGTCAGCGGATCGTCAAAGCGCTGCTTTCCGGCGACCTCGGCGTCAATGAGTTGACGGAGCAGCTTGCCATTCCGCAATACAACACGTCCAAGCATCTCGGGGTGCTCAAAAACGCGGGAATCGTCGACGTGCGTGTGGCTGGTCCGCGCCGTGAGTACTTTATCGCGCCATCATTGCGGCGGCGGATCCAGCGGGAAGGGCTCACGCTCGACTTCGGTTGCTGCACGTTCCGCATGAATCAGCTGCCGGACTGAAGTTTTTGCTTGGCGCTTCTGCCTTCGTTCGCATATGCCGAACGACGCATATGAGAAAACTGATTCTTTCCCTCACACTGGCTTCGTTAGCACTTTCGTCCGCCAATTCCTTCGCGCAGGCAGACGCGGACCGTCTTGAGCGCCTCGAACACGCGGTGCAGGCGCTCCAACAACGCAACGCCGACCTCGAACGTGAAGTCGGAGAGCTGAAGCAGAAGAAGTCATCGAGCGCTGCAGCACCTGCCGTCACAAAAGCTGAAGCTCCCTCTGGCAAGGAAGTGGTCGAGACGAAGACCGTCACGAAAGAAGAAAAGAAAACGGTGCCGGTGTTCGCGGCTGCTTCCGAACTGAAGCTCACCCTCGGCGGATTCATCCAGGCGCAGTATGAAGCCGGCGATGTCTTCGCGTTTGAAGGGCGCTTCCAGTTGGCGAACGGCGAAATCAAGGATCGCTTCCGCATCCGGCGCGCGCGCATCAACGTGAGCGGCGATTACGCGGAGCAGTTTGAGTTTAAATTAGAGGGCGAGTTCACGCAGAATGACGTCGGCCTAACGGTGCGCGATCCGAGCGGCGCCACGCTGGCGTCGAATTCTACACGCACGGCCTTTGGCGGGACCGACCTGTTCGTGAACTGGCACCGCCTGCCTGAATTCAACGTGAAGGTTGGGCAATACAAGGCGCCATTTGGGCTCGAACAACTCACGTCGGACACGAAGCTGTTCACGAACGAGCGCAGCTTGGTTACAACTGCTCTCACACCTGAACGGCAGATCGGTGTGCAGATCTGGGGCAAGCCGTTGGCCACCTTTCTGCCGGAGCAGAAGGACCTGCTGACCTATTACGCCGGCGTTTTTAACGGCACCGGCCGCAACATCAGCGTGAACGACAACAATGAATTTATGTATGTCGGTCGGGTCGAAGTGCAGGCCCTGAAATCGAAGATCTTGAACAACGACGCCACCTTGAAATTCGGCGTGAACGGCCTAACGAGTCGCGACGAAAGCGGCACGGCGCTGTCCTCAGCGTTGCGCGAGACGAGTGACGGCTCACTCACCGCTTACAGCCTCACGAGCGCCGGTCAACGCGATGCGTATGGCTTCGATGCCTCGCTGCACCTCGGACCGTTCGACCTAATCGGTGAATACATCAACGAGCGCGTTCGCCCGCGCACGGTCCGGAATATCGCCCCGAACTTTCGCGAGTTTCACCCGGACGGTTATTACGTCCAAGGCAGTTACTTTATCGTGCCGAAGAAGCTTCAGCTGGTGGCGAAATGGGAGAGCTTTAATCCGGATCAACTCGCCAACGACGACATCCATTCGATTACTGGTGGCGTAAATTACTACATCAAAGGCGACGACATTAAGCTGCTCGCTAACTACATCCACACCTGGTCTGACTTCCGCCGGGGAAAAGCTGCCTTTGAGCACGACGAATTCGATGAAGTCATCATGCGTCTGCAAGTAATGTTCTAACCCTTTGCCATCCGAACTAATAAATGAA
>JALYXP010000243.1 GCA_030947045.1 Verrucomicrobiota bacterium
GGCGCGTGGAGGCGAACGGCCTCTTGGTAGTGCGCCATCCCGCCGTCGCGATCACCAGCCGCAAACAACGCCGACCCGAGATTGGCTTGCGCGATATAATTGTCATCGGTCGCAGCGATCGCTTGTCGGAAGATGGAGATGCTATTCTGCCAGGTGCGCGTCTGCGACCAAGCCGTTGCCGCGAACGCTGTGATGATTAGTGCGACCGCGATCCCAATTGCGGCGCGGCACGATGATCCGCGGGCTGAGTTCCGCACCGCCGGCGCCAGCCGGAGTGAAACCTCCTGCACGCACGCGATGAAGATCCCGACGAGCGACACATACGTGTAACGATCGGCGCGCGACATTTCGCCGATCTGCACGATGCCCGCGACCGGCAGAAAAACGATCGCGAACCAAAGCCAGCCGACGAGCAGCCACGGGCGTCGATTCGCCTCGAGGAAGCATCCGAACGTGATCAAGACGAGAACCACCGCGCTCGCTACTGCCGCGGCGGTGTTCAGCGCGGCGCCCGGATGCGGATAGTAGATGGAAAGATCCAAAGGCAGAATCGTCTGTCCGAGATAGGCGCAGTATGAGACCGCCGCGTTGCCGAGCCGGACCGCTAACGGATAGAGCACATTGTCGCCGACTGCGCCGTGCTGCTGTTGATCGCGCATCGCGAGCAGTGCGACGACGGCCGCGATTGCAAGCAACGGCAGTTTCTCCAAAAGGAGCCGAAATGTCGCGCGGCTAACGAACGGCGAGCGCAGCCGCCCGAGGGGCCAAAGATCCAGCAGGAGCAACACGAACGGCAGCGATACCGCCATGGGCTTCGCGAGATTCGCGCAGATGAACGCGAAACAGACGAGCGCGAATCGCCGCCAATCCTGCCTGTGTGCGTAACGAGCGTAAGCCCAAATTGTCGCGAAAAAGAAAAGCCCGTTCAGCACATCTTTTCGCGCTGACAGCCACGCGACCGGCTCGACGTGCAGCGGATGAATTAAGAACAGCGCCGCGATCACCCCAGCATTCACGTCCGACCGCAGCAGCGCTCGTAATGCGCCGAACAAAACCAGGCCCGCGGCGAGGTGCAGGAAGACGCTCGTGCGGTGATGCGCCCCGGCGTTCATCCCGCTGAACTGCACATCCGCGAGCCGGCTCAGCAGCGTGAGCGGCTCCCAGTATTCTACGGTTGGATCATGATGAGTGAGATTCGCGGTGAACGCCCATGTAATCCCGGCGCGGCTTAGACCCGCTGCAAGATGCGGGTTTTGGGTGATGAACAGATCATCGTCGAAATTCAGCGCCTCGAAGGTGAACGTCTGCGCGAAAACGAGAAGCGTGATCAGCGTCAGTCCCGCACAGATTGTAAGCGGCACCCACGGTTTTGAGCTCGGTTTTTCGATCTCCGTCATGCGTCAGTGCGACACGTGATGCGGCTCTGGCAGATAAAAGAAGAGAATCCCGAGGATCAGGTAAACGGAGAGTAATTGGATGCCCTCGATCCAATTCGTTTCACCGTCGCCGCTGATCTGGAACAGGATGTAAACCGAAACCACCACGGCAAAAATCTCAGGCATCGTGAATTCAAGATTCATCGGCCGTCCGAAAAAGTAGGATAGAAACACCAGCACCGGCGCCACGAACAAGGCGATCTGCAAGCTGGAGCCGACCGCAATTCCAACGCTCAGATCCATCTTGTTTTTCATCGCCATGACGACGGCCGTGGAATGCTCCGCGGCGTTCCCCACGATGGCGACCACGATGACGCCGACGAACACTTCTGTGATCCCAAGCGACGTGCGGACGCTTTCGATCGTGCCGACGAGAAACTCCGACAACAGCGCTACAACCGCTGTCGCAATGATCAAAATGGTGATCGCCTTCGCTCTCGGCCAGACGTTGCTCATGTCGTGCGTATCAGGTTCGCCGCCTTGGAAGAAATGCTTGTGCGTCTTGAGTGAGAATCCAAGAACGCACGCGTAGGTCACGAACAACACCACCGCGATGCAGAGCGAAAGATGCTGCTCAGTCGTCGGGCTCCAGCCGGTCGGGCTCGCGGTCGCGGCGGAGTGGAAGACGGTGGGAATGATCAGGGCTATGGCGGCGAGCGAGAGCGAGATCACCGACGTGCGCGCGGCGGTCCGGTTAAAGCGTTGCTCGCGATACTTCGTGCCGCCCGCGAGAATCGAGAGACCCAGAACCAGCAGCACGTTCCCGATGATCGAGCCGGTGATCGA
>JALYXP010000261.1 GCA_030947045.1 Verrucomicrobiota bacterium
AGCGCTTCGTCTTCGAAGCTGATCTCGATTCCATAGGCGCGGAACGCGCGCTCGTATTGGCGGAGAATGCTCCCCTCCGAGAACTTCATGATCTTGTAGAGATCGTCGGCGGTCAGTTCCTCGCAGACGACACGCACCGGCAAGCGCCCGATGAACTCCGGCTCAAACCCGTACTCGATGAAGTCCTGGGTGGTGACGTGCTGGAACAGTTCGTTATCGAGCACGTGCCGCGACTCGGCGTTGAAGCCGATCTGCCCTTGCGTGATGCGACGCGAAACCTGCTGCTTCAATCGCTCGAACGCTCCGCTCACGACAAACAAAATGTGGCGCGTGCTAATGGTTTCGCGCTTCGCTTTCGCGCCGCGTTTTTGGAATTCGAACGCCGCCTGCAGCTGCGATTGTAGGTCGTTCGCACCTCGAACGGCCACGTCCGTCTCTTCCATTAACTTCAGCAACGTCGTCTGAACCCCGCGACCGCTCACGTCGCGCCCGCCGATGTTGTTCGCGGCTGCGATCTTGTCGATTTCGTCGATGTAGATGATGCCGAACTGCGCCAGCGCGACGTCGCCATCCGCCTTCTGCACGAGCTCCCGCACGAGATCCTCGACGTCGCCGCCGACATAGCCGGTCTCGCTAAACTTTGTCGCGTCGGCCTTCACGAACGGGACTTTGATCAGCTCCGCGATGTGCTTGATCAGATATGTTTTACCGACACCGGTGGGGCCGACGAGAATGACGTTTTGCTTCGCGTACTCGGTCTCTTCGGCACGTGTTGCGTCCTCTTTCTCCAGCCGGCGCAAATAGTTGACGTGGTTGTAGTGATCGCAGACCGCGATCGAGAGCACCTTCTTGGCTTCGTCTTGTTTGATGACGAATCGGTCGAGGTGCGCCTTGATGTCACGCGGGAGAAAATCGAAGGCAAAATCATCTTCGTTACGCTCGGGCGGTTTCTCTTCGTCGCCGGCTTCTGCAGGCTCAGGCTGCGCGAACGTCGCGAAGGAAACCTTGTCGCCAAAGTTCGATTTCATGAACTCGGACAGCTTCGACTTAAGCTCGTCTGGTGACGGAAGGGACGGGTTCTGTTCCATGCGAAAGCACGCTCGCAGCAGGAGCTGCCGCGAGCGTCCGGAAAGGTATCACCCGGTCACGGTGTGTAAAACCGAACACCGAGTCGCCTCAGTCATCCCGAGCGAAGTCGAGGGACCCCGTTATGTCACGAGTGGTGCCGTCCGGTCACCTCATCGCGTTTCAACACGATTGAACAACTACCAAGCCGTCCGTGTTATCGACGGGGTTCCTCGACTTCGCTGCGCTACGCTCGGAATGACAAATATCTGAGCGGCGCAATCTAAGCCTCGCACCGCCCGCAGTAGTGCTACCCTGCCCGATGCCCACAAACGTCCTCGGCACCGAACTAAAGTCTTGCTGTCGCGATCCGCTGACCGGTTTCTACCGCGACGGCTACTGCCGCACCGGACCCGAAGACCGCGGGCTGCACACCGTCTGCGTCGCCGTTACGGAAGAGTTCCTCGATTTCTCGGTGCTCGATGGCAACGATCTCGTCACGCCGCATCCAGAGTGGGGTTTTCCCGGCTTGAAACCAGGAGATCGCTGGTGCGTTTGCGTGACGCGTTGGGCAGAGGCGCTTCGCCGTGGCCGCGCCGCACCCCTTGATCTCGAGGCGACACATTCGTCGGCCCTCGAATTCGTTTCGCTGGAAGAGCTGAAAGCGAACGCAATCAGCAGCTAACGAGACCGTCATCCCGAGCCGCGAAGACGGCCGAGGGATCTCGCGATTGAAATAGGCGCGCGGTCGTCATGCTGCACGCAGCTTGAAGTCCGCGCGCACACGTTCGTCAGCACTGTTTCCAAACAACGCGCTACCGCGGCGCATAACGCAAATTGCAGATGACAGTTACCACGCCCCTGGTCGGCGCGTTGCGTTTCGCGCTGGCGATGCCTTCATTTCTCGCGACGGTATCCGCGATTTGAAACTGCCGTTCAGCCTCTTCCTTGCGCTTCGTTACTTGAAGCCGAAGCGCACGTTTGTGTCGATCATCACGCTGATCTCGGTGCTGGGCGTGACGCTTGGCGTGACTGTGCTGATCCTCGTGATCTCGGTGATGACCGGCTTCGATCGCGAGCTGCGGCAGAAGGTGATTGATTGGGACGCGCATATCCTCGTCTCGACTGACGAGGTGCTGAACGACTGGCGCGATTTGACGGTGAAGCTTCGCAACACGGAGGGCGTCGTCGCGACAGCGCCTTATGTGCAAGGCCCGGTGATTGCGGAGTTTCAGAACCGCCGCCTCGCGCCACTCGTCCGCGGCATCGATCCGGAAGAAGAAGAGAAGGTCATCCCGCTGAAAAAATTCATCATTCGGGGGGCGCTCGATCTCGATGGCGACTCGGCTGTGCTTGGCGTGGAACTGGCGCACAAACTCCAGATAGATGTCGGCGACAAACTGACGATCTATTCGCCGGGTAATCTAAGTCAGGTGCTCGATGGCCTAAAGAAACTAGAAACGAAGCAGGGCGCCGCGGAAAAGGAGGCGATCAATCAATTGCGCGATGTCGTGTTGCCGAAGGAGCTCACCGTTACCGGTATTTTCGAAACGGGTCATTACCTCCACGACTCCGAGTTCCTGCTCGTGCCAATCCACGTGGGACAGGAGCTCTATGGCTTAGAGGATGGGCTGCACGGCATCACGGTGAAGACGGTCGACCCGTACGCGGCGGCGGCGATCAAGAGTAAGATCGAGAAATTTCTGAAACCGCCCGAGTATGCGCAGACCTGGATCGAAATGAACAATCAGTATTTCGAGGCGGTCCGGCTCGAGCGCACCGTGATGTTTTTCCTGCTCTTCTTCATCATCGTGGTCGCGGCGTTCGGCATCATGAACACGCTCATTACCGTGACCGTCCAGAAAACGCGCGAGATCGGCATCATGAAAGCGATCGGCGCGAACGTGTGGCAAATCGTCTGGGTTTTCCTCGCGCAAGGCATGGTCGTGGGCGTGTTCGGCACGCTCAGCGGCCTGGGACTTGGCATGACGCTGATCCGCTACCGGAACGAATTCAGCCAGTGGCTCGCGAACACCCTGGGAATCGAAGTGTTCCCGCGACAGGTCTACCAGTTCTCGCAGATTCCCGCGGAAGTCATTCCCAGCGACGTCGCAAAAATTTGCGTCGCGGCGTTCTGTATCTGTTCGCTCGCCGCACTCATCCCCGCCTATTTCGCAGCGCGGCTGGATCCGGTGAAAGCGCTGCGGTTCGAGTAAGCGTTGCTGCAGGCGCAGACGTGACGTCACAGCTGCCAGTTTTTCGGCAGCTTCTGCTTCAGCGATTCGATTGGCTCGAAGAGATCGCCCATTTCGTCGACGCGTTTCAGGACCTGATCCGACGTGAAGCGCAATAGCTTTGGATCCTTCTTTTTGAGGCAGATCTCGACCTCCTCCCAAGTCACAGGCGTCGACACAGTCGGATAATCTTTCGCGCGCAGCGAGTAGACGTTCACCGTCGTCTTATGCTCGTCATTTTGGCTCCAGTCGACCAGCACCTTCCCGCCGCGAAGCGACTTCAGCATCCGGTGCACCACGAGCTCCGGATGTTCTCTCTCGAGATGTTCCGCGAGCGCGCGCGAGAGCGCTTTCGTCTGGTCAAACGTCGCCGCCGTATTCAGCGGCACGTAGAGCTGCAGCCCTTTAGAGCCACTCGTTTTCGCCCAGCATTTCAGCTTCATCTCGCCTAACAAGTCACGCAGCCAGATCCCGACTTGGCAGCATTGGACAATGTCCGCAGGGGGGCCCGGATCGAGGTCGAAGACCATCATCGTCGGCTTCGCGACATTCTTCTTCCGTGCGAGCGAAGTGTGCAGCTCCAGATCGGCAAGATTGGCGGCCCAGACCAGCGTCGGCAGATCCTGCGCGAGGCAGTAATGCATGTCCCGCTGGTTGCCGTGGCTCCAGACCTTCGCTGTCTTCACCCACGCGGGTCGATGCGTCGGGCAATTCTTCTCGTAGAAGAACATCCCGTCGACGCCGTTCGGATAGCGCTTCATCGTCAGCGGTCGATCCTTCAAGTGCGGCAGCAACACGGGTGCGATCCGGATGTAGTAATCGATCACCTGCCCCTTCGTAAATCCCGCCTTGGGATAGAGGACCTTATTTAGATTCGAGACCGGCAGCTTTTTGCCTGCAACGATCAACTCTGCATTCTCGGCCATGTGATTGGGAATCGCACCGCGCGGGTTTCCTGCGTCTGCAGGTAGACGCACCGATAGTCACTATGTCCCCGCCGAGAATCGAACTCGGATCTAAGGTTTAGGAAACCCTTGTTCTATCCGTTGAACTACGAGGACAAATCGCGAATTTTCTTGGTTGTGTCACCCGTTTGTGTCACCCTCGCGTTCAGATGGAGAAAACGAGCGCAGTTCAAAGCGAGAAACGGTTCAAGAAAGTCGGCCCGAACCTCTACCGAGATTCGGCCGGCCGGTATTATCTTCTCGTCAAAAGGGGCGGCAAGCAGTTTCGCCGGAGCTTAAAGACAACAGACTCTGCGCTGGCAAAGCGTCGCCTCCGTGAGTTTCAGGACCAGGCGGGTCGCCTCACGACGGATGGAACGAATAGTTCGATCCGCTTCAACGAACTCGCGGAACGATGGCTCGCGGCCAAACGACCGGACTTGAAGGCAAGCTCCGCGGGTCGTCGTGCAACTGCCCTGAAAGCTCTCGGGCCATATTTCAACGGTCGGTTGGTTCGAGCGATCGGGGCGAAAGAGGTGGAAACCTGGAAGATTCAACGAGGACCTACGATCGCGGCGCGCACGTGGAATATCGAAGTCGAGACGCTGAAGCAGATCTTCTC
>JALYXP010000268.1 GCA_030947045.1 Verrucomicrobiota bacterium
TGCCCGAAACCAGGTGAACGCTTGGCACTCCGCCATCAAGGGCGAGCCGCGCCGCCGTGATCTTCGGACGCATCCCGGCCTGGATCGAACCCGATGTTTGCAGCTCATCGAGCTTCGCGCGATCGACGAGGGGCAACAAACTGCGCGCGTCCTCCGGATTCGAGAGGAGTCCGGGAGTTTTCAGCACGAAGAAAAGCTTTTCCGCGCCGAGTGCGACAGCGATCGCAGCCGCCACGGAATCGGCATTCGTGTTCAGGATCTGATGAGTGGAGTCGCTCGTGAATGGCGCGACCACTGGCACGTAATGGCCCGCGATTAGATGTCGCAGCAGTTGCGCATCAACGTTCTCGATATCTCCGACACATCCGAAGTCGACCGTGTCGCCGTCAACTTCGACCGGCGCTCGACGCGAGCTGCGTAATAGCCCGCAATCCTGCCCCGAAATGCCAACCGCGGGCAGCCCCGCTGCTTGCAGCTCCGCGATGAGATCCATCTGGGCGACACCTTTCAATGCCATCTTCGCCGCCTCGAGTGTCTCGGGCGAAGTCACGCGACGACCAGCCACTTTTCTGGTCGTTAGGCCGAGTTTTTCCGAAAGCGCATCAACCGCCGGACCGCCGCCATGCACGATCACTAGCGGGATCGCAAAGCTCGAAAGCAACGCAAGTTGTCCGCACACGCTTTCTCGCATCGCGGTGTCCGCGAGAATGTCGCCGCCGATTTTGACAACGAACGGCTTGTCGCGAAACGCGCGCACGTATTTCGCGGCGTCCTTGAGCGGCTCGAATGGAGAGAGTTGCGGCATCGTCAGTTCAGAAGCCAGTCAAGCAGGGCGCGCTGCACATGAAAGCGATTTTCTGCCTCGTCGATCACGCGACTCGCTGGTCCGTCGAGCACGGCGTCGGCGACTTCCACGTTTCGTCGGACCGGAAGGCAGTGCAGGAAAATTGCGTCGTCGGCTGCATGCGCCATCTGCGCGGGCGAAATCATCCACTCGCGATGTTGCGTCACCGCTTCGCGTTCAATACCGGATGCGGTCGCTGGTCCCCACGATTTTGCGTAAACGACTCGAGCGCCGCGAAGGGAGGGTGTTTGATCTTCCACAAGCGAAATGCTTCCGCCTGATGCGGCGGCATACTGCTGCGCTTCCGCGATGACGCCGGGATGAAGATCGAATCCGCGCGGATGCGCGACACGAATGTCGCACCCGCGCGCAGCCGCCGTGAGCAGGAACGAATTCGGCACCGCTTTTGGCAGCGGTTTGATATGCGGCGCCCAAGTTAACGTCACCGGCAGACCGCGGGCCGATCCGAATCGCTCTTCGATCGTGAGCAGGTCGGCCAAACCCTGGCACGGATGCTCGCGCGCACTTTCCATATTGACGATCGGCACCGTCGCATATTGCTCAAACGCCCGAATGATCCGGTCCGCGTGATCGACATCATCATCCACTCCGGCGGCGAACGTGCGGATCGCTAACGCATCGACATATCGGCTGAGGACTGACGCTGCTTCTTTTAAATGCTCCGGACGATCGCCGTCCATCGTCGCACCGAGGCGATCTTCGAGTTTCCAGGTGTCGTTCCCGGCATCGAGGACAATGGCATTACCTCCGCCACGCATCATCACCGCTTCGAACGATGTGCGCGTGCGGAGCGAAGGGTTGAAGAAGAGCATGCCGAGAATTTTGTCGGCGAGGTGCTTTCGGTGCGGCTGAGTTTTCCAGGCGCGTGCTGTTGCCAGGACGCGATCGACCGTTTCTAAGCCGAGGCTGGCGATGTTGATGGCCGACTTCATGGCGCGAAGTTTCTCACCTCTCGCGCGAGGGCCGCGATGGCTTCGTCCGTTAAATTCAACGGCGGCATCAGCCGCAGCACGTCCGGATCGGAGCTGCCGCCAACCAGAATCTGCTTGTCTTGCAGATGTTGTTTCAACGCTTTCGCCTGACCGGGAATGACCAACCCAAGCAACAATCCCGCGCCGCGAATCTCTTCGACGCAGGTGCCTTTGAGGGCGCCGCGAATTGCAGCTTCAGCTAGCACGACACGCTCCATCAGTCGCTCGGTCTCGACCACTTCAAGCGTCGCGAGCAGCGCCGCGCACGCGAGCGGCGAGCCACCAAATGTGCTGCCGAGATCACCTTGCTTGAGCTGTGCGGCGACGGCTTCGCTCATCAACAGCGCGCCCATCGGAACGCCAGATGCTATTCCCTTGGCGCTAGTTAGCAGGTCCGGTTTGATGCCGTGCTTCGCTGCTGCAAATGGAACGCCGAGCCGACCGATGCCGGTCTGAATTTCATCAAAGATCAGCAGCGCACCCGCAGCCGAAGTCGCGGCGCGGAGATTCTGCAGGAAGCTCGTCGTCGCCGCTCGAATGCCGGACATGCTTTGGATCGG
>JALYXP010000270.1 GCA_030947045.1 Verrucomicrobiota bacterium
CGACCGCGCGTTGCCGCAACGCGTGATCGCATAACACGAGCGCAGCCATCGCTTCGACCATCGGCACAGCGCGCGGCAGCACGCACGGATCATGTCGCCCGCCGGCGGCGAGCGTCGTCATCTCGCCGGAAGTCGTCACCGTCTGCTGGGCGCGCGCGATCGTGGAGGTCGGCTTGAACGCAACGCGGAAGACGATGTCTTCGCCATTGCTAATGCCGCCCTGCACACCGCCGGAGCGGTTCGTCGCCGTGCGCACTTTTTCGTCGCGCATCTCGAAGGCGTCGTTGTGCTCAGAGCCTTTCATGCGCGTTGCCGCAAAACCGGAGCCGATCTCGAAGCCTTTTGTCGCCGGCAGGCTCAACATCGCCTTCGCGAGATCGGCTTCGAGTTTATCAAAGACCGGCTCACCGAGACCCGCTGGAACTCCGCGGATCACACATTCAATCACGCCACCGAGCGAGTCGCCTTCCGAACGAGCGTTCTCAATTTCTTCGATCATGCGAGCCGCGAGTGTTTCATCGGGACAACGCACCGCGTTTCGTTCGACCTGCTCGCGAGAGATCGTCGCATGATCAATTTGCGCCGTGATGTCGTGCACTTGTGTGACGTACGCGACGATGTCGAACGTCGCGAACATCTGGGTGAGGACTTTGCGTGCGACCGCCCCCGCCGCGACACGGCCGATCGTTTCGCGAGCAGAAGCGCGCCCGCCGCCCTGCCAGTTCCGGATGCCGTACTTCGCGGCGTAGGTGTAATCGGCATGCGACGGCCGAAAAGTCTGCGCGATCTCCGCGTATGCTTCCGGACGTGCGTCATTATTCCTGACGAGAATTGCGATCGGAGTGCCGAGAGTCTTTCCTTCGAACACCCCGGATAGAATCTCGCAGAGATCAGCTTCGTCTCGTTGCGTCACGAGCGAACTCTGACCGGGGCGCCGTCGATCGAGTTCGCCTTGAATGTCGGCTATGCTGAGCTCAAGACGTGGCGGACAACCATCGATCACCACACCGACCCCGCCGCCGTGGGATTCTCCCCAGGTCGTGATGCGGAAAAGATGACCGAAGCTGCTACCCATCTCGTCCGGAGTTTAGCGTCCGGCGCGGTAATCACAATGCGCCTCGCATCCGTTATCCCGAGCGAAGTCGAGGGATCCCGCGTGTGGTTACGCGTCACGCGAGTTACCTGCTCGCGTGATCGACTGCACGCGTGAGAGATCCCTCGACGTTGCTCGGGATGACAGCCGCCGATCGCGCTAAATCGCTGCGAGCGCGGTGCGAATATCGTCGATCAAATCGTCGAGGTTCTCGACGCCAACGGAAAGCCGCACGAGCGAATCAGTGATGCCTAACGAGGCCCGTGTTTCCGGCGGGATCGATCCGTGCGTCATGAGTGCGGGGTGATTGATCAGGCTTTCGACGCCGCCTAACGACTCGGCTAACGAGAATAAATGCGTGTTCTCGAGGAAGCGGCGCGTGCCGGCTAAATCGGTGTCGAGAACTATCGTGACCATCCCACCGAAACCGCGCATCTGGCGTTTCGCGAGCTCGTGTTGCGGATGCTGCTCAAGCCCCGGATACATAATCTTCGCGATCTTCTTTTCCGTCGCGAGCCACTGCGCGATGCCGAGTGCGTTTTCGCAGTGGCGTTCCATCCGCAACGCCAGCGTCTTCAACCCGCGCAATGCCAGAAAGCTGTCGAACGGCCCCGCAATTGCGCCGACCGCGTTCTGCAGAAATTGCATCTGATCCGCGAGCTCCTTGTTCCCACCGACAACCGCCACGCCACCAACCATGTCGCTGTGGCCGTTAAGGTATTTCGTCGCCGAGTGAATCACCATGTCGAAGCCGAACTCGATCGGCCGCTGACCCCACGGACTCGCAAAAGTATTGTCGGCAACGCTCACCGCGTTATGCGCCCGCGCGATCTCCGCGACCGCTGCGAGATCGATCAGCTTCAACAGCGGATTACTCGGCGTCTCCACCCAAACCATCCGCGTATTCGGTTTCATCTGCCGCTCGACCGCTGCGGCATCGCTCATGTCGATGAAGGTGAAATCGAGATTCGCCGAACGCCGTCGGACGCGCTCGAAAAGCCGAAACGTCCCGCCGTAAAGATCGTCGCTCACGATTACGTGTGACCCGCTCTCCAGCGTGTCGAGAGCCGTGGCCATCGCCGCCAGACCGGACGCGAACGCCCATCCGCGTGTGCCGCTTTCCAGGTCAGCGACGCAACGTTCGTACGCGCTACGCGTGGGATTAATTGAGCGCGAATAATCGTAGCCTTTATGTCGGCCGGGACTCTCCTGGACATAGGTCGACGTCTGGTAAATAGGCGTCATAATCGCCCCCGTCGAAGGATCGGGCGATTGGCCGGCGTGAATCACACGCGTTGCGAAATCGTGCTTTTTGTTCATTGAGTTGGCAAGAATGGATCGTCCATAGATTACGCAGATTAGGAAGAGTGCAGGACCGCAATGTCATCCCGACCGGAGCGAAGCGAAGTGGAGGGACCCCGTTGAAAGGCTATTGTGATGCGACTGGGTCCCTCGACTTCCCTCGGGATGACGGATCTACTTCGGGATGCGCAGCCGCAGATAGGACAGCAGATCAGTCCGTGTTATCAGACCGCGGAACTTCTCGCCGTCCCTCACGATTGCGACGCGTCCTCGGTCGAAGACGCCGATCAACTCGTCGATCGATGCGGTGAGCGAAAGTGTTTCGAGTTTATCCGTCATCGCCGTCTCGACGGTCGCTCGAAATTGTGCGGGATCGCGATGCACTTTCATGAGCAAATCCGATTCGTCGATGATGCCGACGGCTTCTCCGTTCGACGCGAGGACTGGCAGTTGCGAGACTTCCGAACCGCGCATGCGACTGTAGGCCGTGAGTAACGTGTCGTTAGGCCCGACGCTCACCACTTCGCCCGCCTCCGGCCGGCGCGTAATCAGATCAGTCAGGTCCCCCGTGGACTCGCGCTGGATGAAGCCCTGCTCGGCCATCCAGAAGTCGTTGTACATCTTTGAGAGGTACTTGTTCCCGGTGTCGCAAACGAAGGTTACGACCCGTTTTCTCTTCGTCTGCTTTCGGCAATAGCGCAGCGCTGCCGCCAGCAAAGTGCCGGTGGAGGAGCCGCCGAGAATTCCTTCTTTTCGCAATAGCTCACGCGCAACCGCGAAGCTCTCGGCATCGGGGATCGCGAAAGCGTCTGTGACAAACGAGAGGTCCGCGATATCTGGAATGAAATCTTCGCCGATGCCTTCAACCGCCCAGCTTCCCGCTTCGCCGAACTTCCCAGTCTTCACGTAGTCGACGAGCACCGAGCCTTCGGGGTCCGCCAGAATCATCTCCATGCCGCGCCGCGGCTTCACGCGCGCGAAGAACCGGCTCAAACCGGTGATCGTACCGCTCGATCCTACGCCAACAACGACGGCATCGAGATCGTGGCGCATCTGCTCCCAAATCTCGGGCCCGGTGCTCCGCTCATGCGCGGCGGGGTTAGCAGGATTGCCGAATTGGTTGACGAAAAACGCGCCAGGAATCTCACTCGCGATGCGGGCCGCCATGTCCTGATAATACTCAGGGTGGCCACGGCCGACGTCCGAGCGCGTCATCCGGACTTCGGCGCCGAGTGCACGGACGTGCGCGACTTTCTCCTGCGACATCTTGTCAGGAATCACGAGGATGATGCGGTAGTCCTTCGCGGCGGCCACAAGCGCGAGACCAAGGCCAGTATTTCCCGCGGTAGCTTCAACAATCGTGCCGCCGTGACGAAGCAAACCCTGTCGTTCCGCGTCCTCAATCATCGCAAGCGCGACACGGTCTTTGATCGAGCCGGTCGGGTTCTGGTTTTCCAGCTTCACGAAGAGCTGGCAGGGCCCGGTATCCATCCGCGTGATCTCGATCAACGGCGTATCGCCGATCAGCGATAGAATCGCCGGAGGAGCTGGCCGCGGCGGCGGGATTTCGATTTTCTCGCTGCTCATGTAGGGCGGACAAGATGCTGCGGAAGCGGAAGCACGACCAGCGCGAAGTTTGACTGCACGCAGAATTGAGTGGCGCGCGCTCTGGCGCAGTCGTTGCGCGTTTTTGCTACCACTCCGACGTGCTGTCTTCGAGGAATTGCTGCAGCACCGGGAAACGCAGTTCGCCGTAATTCATTGCGTAACGCAAATCGCCGCCTTTGAAAATCCACGTGGTCGGAATCCAACTAACGGGGAGATCGAGAAAGCGCTTCAGCTTATCGGCGCCGTTTCGCGGGCCTGGATCAGCGAGGATGGTGAAGTTCGGCTGGTCGCCAAGCCCATAGCTCTTCAGCGCCGCGCGGCCGTCATCGCCGCTATTCCAGATCGAAACGAAAACGAAGCGCACGTCGGGGTGGTCATTCACCATCTTCGCCCAGCCGCCGCTCTTCATCTCCGCTTTGCAATTGCCGCACCAAGGCGCCCACAGGTGCACGACCGTAAGGCCATCCCCTTTCACGAGTTCGGTAGCCTGGGATTCAGCCGGTCCGGCGGCATTCACAGATGCGGCGATCCACAACGCGAGGAACGCGATCAATGTTCTCGTCATGC
>JALYXP010000039.1 GCA_030947045.1 Verrucomicrobiota bacterium
ACGGGACGTTGCTTGCGCGCGACGTATCGCCGCGACGGACGATGGCTGTCGCTCTGCGCGATGCCGGCGTGCGCACCGTCAATATTTCGCTCGATACGCTCGACCGCGCAGATTATCAGGCGATCACTGGGCGCGACTTTCTCCCGCAGGTCATCGAAGGGATTGACGCGGCGATCGCCGCCGGGTTTGCGCAGATCAAGCTCAACTGCGTGCTGGTGCGCGGTCGCGGCGAAGAGCAGCTCGTGCCGCTGATCGAGTTTGCAGCTGAGCGAAACCTGCTGCTTCGCTTTATCGAGCTGATGCCGGTGAGCACGACTGATGTGCTGTCCGACGCTACTTTCCTCCCGATCCGCGGCGCGCAACGAGAGATCGAAACGTATTTCGGCGCGCTCATCCCGGAGCCGCAATTTCGTACGAACGGGCCGGCCAGCTATTATCAACTGCCCAATCGCCAACAGCGCATCGGGTTCATCGGCGCGATGACGAATCTTCACTTCTGCGAGAGCTGCAATAAGCTGCGGCTTACCTGCGACGGGAAGTTACGGCCCTGCCTCGGCAGTTACCTGGAGTTCGACATCATGAAGGTGATGCGTGCTGGAGCGACCGATGCGGAGCTGGAACGTTTCTTTCTAAACGTCGTCGAGCGGAAGCCGGAACAACACGACTTCCGCACGGATTACCAGCCGGGCCGGAAGATGGTCGCGATCGGCGGTTAGGCGATGACGCAGTTATCGCATATCGGCGAAGACGGCGCCGCGCGGATGGTGGACGTCTCCGCGAAGCCAATCATGGCACGGGAAGCGACCGCTGCCGGTCGCATCAATCTGCGAGCAGAAACACTCGTGCTGATCGCCGCAAATAAAATTGCGAAGGGCAACGTCTTCGCGACGGCGCGCATCGCAGCGATGCAGGCGGCCAAGCAGACGCCGCATCTCATTCCGTTGTGTCATGGATTAAACCTCAGTCACGTGAATGTAGAAATCGCGGCTGATGAGAGTGGCGTTGCGGTTGAATGCACCGCGCGGACAGCCGCGCAGACAGGTGTTGAAATGGAAGCACTAACCGGCGTTTCGCTAGCGTTGCTCACGATTTACGACATGTGCAAAGCGGTCGATAAGGAGATGCAGATCTCGGATATACGCCTGCTCCGCAAAACGAAGCTCGATCTTTGAGATTTTGCGGCGCTCGCTGTCATCCCGAGCCGCGCAGACGGCCGAGGGATCTCCCACTAGGTTAGAAACTCACACAACGGCCGTGTGCACGCGCTTCCCGTATATGCGAGATCCTTCATCGTCTGCGCGATTCAGGATGACAATGCGGCACGGTTCGTTACTCGTTAGGCCATGTCCATCCGCGTCGGCATCATCACAATCTCAGATCGCGCTTCGGCCGGCGATTACGCCGATCTCGGCGGGCCGGCGCTAAAGGCCACAGCCGAAACGAGCGGCTGGGATGTTGCGGCAGAAGCAATCATTCCCGACGAGATCACGCGCATCCAGGAAACGATCCGTGGATTCAGCGCGCAAGGTTGCGGACTAATCCTGACAACCGGCGGCACCGGCGTCGCGGCGCGCGATGTCACTCCCGAAGCCATCCGCGCGATCATGCGCGTTGAGTTGCCAGGCTTTGGCGAAGCGATGCGGATGGAATCGCTGAAGATCACGCCTAACGCGATTCTCTCGCGCAGCCTCGCAGCGGTCGTCGACCAGTCGTTAGTCATCGCCTTGCCTGGGAAGCCGAGCGGCGCAGTCGAGTGTCTCGGATTTGTCGCAGGTGCGATCGCACATGCCGTAGCGCTGGCGCAGCGGGTGCCGACTTCGTGTTGAACAGCGGCTAACTAATCGGTGCAAACTCGGCAACGAGCGCAGGTATAATTGGCATGCCGCGAGCCGTCTTGGGAGGAAATCTCAGGCGCCAAATCGGATTGACGGCTGGCGTCTGAAGTAATCACACTCAGCGTATGAAAGCGTTTTTGCACCTCGGGCTTACCTTGATCATGTCAGTCGTCTTCCTCAGCAGCACCATCGCCGCGCCTCTTCCGACGACAGGCCGCACGCTGAAGGCGATCAACATTATTCCAGCAGAAGTCTTGCAGAGAACAATAAGTCCCAAGTTCTATAAATCTTTACTCATCTCACCGATCAAAGGATCGGTGCTCGTCCGTGCAACTTTAGCGGGCTCGACACTCTCTGGAGCGAAAGTGGTACACTCAGAACTGAACGGCCTTTACGATTCTCTCGCTCTGGATTTGGCGAAGGAGACGCAGATCGCGGGCTATGACAGCGCCGAAAGTCGCATCCCCCCATCCGTCTTGCTGCACCTTTTGGTTTATGAGATCGCTGACGGCACCATGGTCCTGTCGTTCGTTAATTTCGATGGGGCGGGCGGCAACCAGATGCAGTATTTCGGCTGCGCAAAGCTTCTTGTCCTGAAAAGCGACGGCAAGTGGACGGAGATCAAGGGACCTGAGGGCTTGCAAGGGAAAGGTTATGCTGTTCAGCAAGGCGTGAAGAATAATTTTGAGCTACAACGAAAATTCGCCCTCCGCCTCGAACCGCATTGATTGAAACACGGCGCAAGGCCGCGATCGTATCGCTCCCCGCACAACGCTGACCCGTTTCGCCGGTGAAGCACCGCGCGCCGACTTGGTGTTGAGCTACATCGTCACGACCGTGATTTCCGGCGGGCAGTTGAAGCGAATCGGCGCGTGGTACGTACCGATTCCGGCGTTGACATAGAGCGGCCCGTTCTGCGTCTCGAAATAACCGAGATCGTAACGGCCAACTCCCCACGGTAAATACAGCGCACCGTAAAACGGCAGCCGCACCTGCCCGCCGTGCGAGTGACCAGAGAGGACAAGATCGAAGGATCGGCCGAGGAGGTCTGTCATTGCGGGGTAATGCAGCAACAGAATCTGCCATTTCGCTTTCGCTGGTTGGAGCGCATGCTTACCGCCTTTAGCCATGCCGATGATCTCGGTGTCATGTTTATCTAACACTACGGTGCGATCGACTAACCATGCGCCCCCCGTGCTTGTGAATGCCTTCTCGTATTCGTCGAACGGCGCGTGCGACCAGTAATCATGATTACCCGGCGAGCCATACACCGGCGCCTCGATCTGTCGGATAAACTCGAGCGCGGCAGACGCGAAACGCTTCTCTTCCACGAGGTCGCCCGTGAAGCAGACAAATTCCGGTCGGAGATCGTTGATCGTCCGCACCATCTCCGCCGCATAACGCGCATCGCCCTTGTAGTGAAAGTCGCTGAAGTGCACAAAGCGCAGTCCGATCCCACGATCGATTTTCAGCTGCGAAACGCGCAAAGACGTCGGCTCGAAACAGGCGGCGTCCGCCCCCACCGCAACCGCGGGAAGAGCGAGCGCGGTAAGGCCGAGAAATTTACGACGCGTCATCATCTGAATGGATCTCTCGCAGCAGCATACGCGCCCGTACGCGAGTCGCAGCTGTCTCGCGCGCCTTTCCTGCGCCGCGCTCGCGCCTATTCAGCCCAAACAAACAGCCGCATCAGGCGTTCGCCGTTTTCGGTGAGGTGCGCGGAATCGCCAGATCCACCGACGATGCCCCGCGTGAGGATCGCGTAGTCGCCGGCTTGCTTCTTCACGAACGACAACGTCGGCACGCTCACAGCTTTGTCGGTGTGTTCCACCTTCAGCGGCACTCCGGCGCGGTTGAATGAGATCTCCCACGCGAGCTGCGCATCGCCCTTAGTCTGCGACAGCCACGGATAGCGCCGCACCAGGTCGAGGCTCTTCGACGCGGGCAGCGCGACTCTGTAGAAGGTCTGTTCCTGCGCGAGAAATCGAGGGATCGTCAATGACGGCTCCTTGCGCAGCGCGAGATAGAGACGCGCGATGTCGATGCCGCTGAGATTGATCCCGTTGTAGAGCCCGTGATAATTCGGCTCCGCTTTGTTGTAGACGTTGTACCAGGAGTCGAACTGTCGGCCCAACAACAAATTCAGTTCTAGGTGCACGTGCGCGCGTTCCCGATCAAGACCTTCGCCGGTGTAACCCATCACGCCGAGCTGTTGGCCGCGCTGGACTGTGGCGCCACTTCGCACGCGCACTGACGCGAGATGGCCATAGAGGCTGTAGTAATTCGCACCGCCCCAGCGGTGCTCGACGACGACGTAGTTTCCGTAGTTCGAATGCGCTGGCACTAGATTGGTGTAAACCACCGTGCCGTCCGCGATCGCGCGCACCTCATCGAGCGGTTCGCCGGCCGTGTTTCGATGAACCGGGCGGATGTCCATGCCCTCATGGAAGCGCGTGTAGATCAAGCCAGCCGGCGTCTCCACCGGGTTCCGCACGAAGCCATATTGGCCACCCTGCCACGGCTTCGTGATCACGCCTTGGTAGTCGCGAATGATGTATTGGTAGAACGCGGCGCCGCCTTCTTTCAACAACGCATCGTTGTCGGTCGGCAGCGCGAGATGCAGGCGCTCGCCGGATCCTTGCCCGAGCGCATGTGCTGCGATCGCCAGGATGAGCGCGAAGGCAAGGCGCATCACGGCCGCTTCTTGGACACCCCGGACGCGGGCCAATCGTTCTTCATCAATTCAATGTCGGACGCTGTCATTCCCGACGGGACGTAGAGCTTGCCGTCTGCGACGCGCCGATCGATCTGCAATTCCGCGGCGGGCCGGCCGTTCACGAAGAGGTAGAGCATCGTCCCGCGGCGATCGATGCTCAGGGTGTCGAGCGCGAGTTTGCCGTGGTCGTTTAGCTGAAACAGCACGCCAAAAGTGCCATCCGCGGCCGGGTAGGCGCGGAAACTCGCGACGTCGAACTCCGAGATCGTCGGCACCTTCTCGATCGTGATGTTTCGGCCGGTCGTGGCGGATCGGAGCTGCGTCGAAAACACATCCGAGTCGTGCGCATTTGCCTCCAGATGGACACGCAAGGTGGAGCGTCGTTTGCGCCCTTCGCTGCTGCTCGCGGCTACCGCTGCGATGATGATGCACGCGAGTAGACGTTTCATGCGCGATTGATAAAGGGTTTGACACAATTTGCAACGCCTCGGTGATTACCCATCCATGAGACGCGCCACGGTGCCATTGCTGCTCGTGCTCGCGTTCGCTCCGGGCGCGTCGGCAGAGCAAACAGAGACGACCGTCACGACCCAGAAACGCAGCTGGTTCGGTCGCATGCTGCACCCGTTTAGCTCCGATGCTTTGCCGGAATACAACGATCCGATCCTCACCGGCCTTGTCGTCTCGCTGGAGCTTTCGCCTCAGCCGATCAAGCTCTCGGAAGTGCGCCAGATGGACGTGAAGCTGATGCTAACGAACAAATCGAAGCGGCCAATCACGCTCGAATTTCCCGATTCGCAGCGCATCGAAATCATCCTGCGCAACTCCGCCGATACGGTGCTCACCACGTGGTCGGATAATCATGCCTTCGCGCAAAATGCGAGCACGGTGCTGATTAACCCGCAGGAACGCATTCAGTATGCGGAGACGATCGCCACGCGCGAGCTGATGCCGAACAAGGTCTTCATCGCCGAGGTCTTCTTTCCGAAGTATCCGGAACTGCACGTGCGGCAGAAGTTTCTGACCGCACCGTAGGTCGCGTCCCGTGCCCGCTAATCGGCGGAAATAACGTGGCTCTTTTTTCCGATTATCACACGCATCCGCAGGGACATCGGGTGCAGCCTTACACGCTCGAACTATTGCAACCGTGGGTGGACTCCGCGCGCGCGCGGTTTAACCGACGTCGCGTTCACCGATCACGATCGCTATCATGCGGGCATCGATTTCGATGCGGTCGCACGGCTGCGCGACGCCAATCCCGATGTGCAAATCCGCGCGGGCCTCGAGCTTGATAATGATCCCGTCCATTCAATTGCGGGTCGTCGCTGGGTGGAGAAGCACTGGGACCAGCTCGATTTCGTTCTCGGCTCCGTCCATTTCCTGGAACGCGACGATGAGATGTTCGACAGCGTTCCAGCTGGCGCCGAGCAATTCGCCGGCCGCGACATCGACGCGATCTACGCAGATTACTTCCGACGCGTGCGCGAGATGGCTGCGACCGGGCTGGTCGACTGCCTCGCGCATTTCGACCTGGTCAAGATCCATGGCCATCGGCCGTCTGTGGATGTGACCGAGCTTGCCGTCGAAACCCTGGACTTCATCGCCAGCCGCGGACTCGCGATCGAGCTCTCAACCGCCGGCTGGCGTAAACCGGTGAACGAGCTTTATCCTTCGAACGATATCATCCGAGTGGCGATCGAGAGGGGGATACGATTCACAACTGCGTCCGACGCGCATTCACACGCGCAGCTTGGCGACAACTATAACCGCCTCACCAAAATGATGCAGACTCTGGGCATCAACGAAGTCGCCGGCTTCCGGCAACATCAACCCCACGCGGTTCGGCTATAGACTTACTTAACGCCCGTCATCCCGAGCGAAGTCGAGGGACCCCGCTGTTGGTAGAAAGTCACACAAGCTACTATCCGACCTAGCCGCCAGCGCGGTGTTCCACCGATGCGCGGGATATTCTCGCACCGCCGCGATCTAATGAGAGATCCTTCGGCGCGCTGCGCCAGCCTCAGGATGACTTGCGGCTAACGCTGCCTAACGAGAAGCGAAACATCCTGCTAGCAGCTCTAAAACCCCAGCCCGGCCGCGCCCAATCCGCCGGTAATCTTCGTCATCTCAGATTGCGCCAGCGCTTTGCCTTGTTCGATCGCCTGCTTCACTCCGCTCAGCACCGCTTCTTCAAGAAATTCCACGTCTTCAGGATCGACAATCTGCTTATCGATCTTGAGCGAAAGCACATCGCCGGCGCCATTCGCGACGACCGTGACCTTGCCGCCCGCTGCCTGAACCTCGACCGTTTTAGTCTCGAGCTCAGCCTGCGTTTGGGCCATCTGCTCCTGCATCTTCTGCGCCTGCTTCATCAACTTGTTCAGATTCATATTCGTTAGTCGGTCACCGGTTTGATTTCGCCTTTGAAAATTTCAAGAGCCTCACGGATGAGCGGGTCGTCTTTGAACGTCGTCGCCTCTGGCTGCTTCTGCGCCTTTGTCGGCGCAATGCTCTCCGCGCCGTTCGAAGCGGGTTCATCAAACGTTGGCGCATGGACGGTCAAGCCTTCCTTCAGGCTAAACTTCAGGCTCCAATCCCGACCGCTGATCTCCTTCAACAGCGCCTCGAGAAAATCGCGCATCTTCGGCGTGGCAAGCGAATCCATCGCGTTCTTTTCCTCCGGCGGAAAGCCGAGCAGAAACGAGCGGCCTTCCTGACCGAGCACCTTCGCAGAGTTCACCCAGCCTGCGATGAACGGCCGCCGTGTGCGAATCTCACGAACGGTTTTGTCCCAGATCGTTTCGAGATTCAGCTCCGCGCCCGGTGCGACTGGCGGAGCTTCCGGAGCGACTTTCGCCGGCGTCGTCTGTTGGGGCGAGACTCTGTCGAGCCTCGGGGCACGCGCCGCTTCCACCGGTGGCTTCGGCGGCGTTGGAAGCCGAACCGGCTCCTTTCCCGGCGGTGGAGCGACGGGCGCAGGCGGCTTCGCGGGGTTACCCGGCAGAGTCGCGGTGGCCTTGCCTTCCCGTAGCGCAGAAAGGTTCGCGATCACCTCATTTAGCGTCACCTGCTCGAGCGTCTGGATGGCTTTGATCACCGCGACTTCGAAATGCAGACGCTTGTTCGGCGCCCACTTCATGCGCCCTTCCGCTCCCGCAAACTGATCGATTAACTCTAGAAGGCGATCGGTTTCGATCGCCGCCGATTGCGACTCCAGCGCGTGCCGAAGTTCGGGATTCAAGTCTTCGGCGACCGCGTCTGGTTTTACCTTAAACACCAGCAGATCGCGCAGATAAGCGATTAGGTCCGACATGAGTTTCATCATGTCCTTGCCGAGCTCAGCTTCGCTGTGCAGCAGCTCCAGCGCTTCCGCCGTCGCGCCGCGGAGTATCGCGTCGGTGAAATTCGCCACCGTCTGCTCGCTCGTGAAACCGAACACGCTCAGCACATCCGCCTCCGCGATCGATTCACCGCAAAAAGCCACCAGCTGATCGAGCATCGACTCGGCGTCGCGCAGCCCGCCATCCGCGCCTTTCGCGATCGCATGCGCTGCCGCCGGCTCGAGCGTCACCTTCTCGTTCCCCGCGATATACTGGAGATGATCGGCGATCAGATTCGCCGGAATGCGATGCAGATCGAACCGCTGACAACGGCTCAGAATTGTCGGCAAAACCTTCTGCGGCTCAGTCGTCGCGAAAATAAATTTCACATGCGCCGGCGGCTCCTCCAGCGTCTTCAGTAGCGCGTTGAACGCCGCCGACGTAAGCATGTGCACTTCGTCGATGATGTAGATCTTGAAATGCCCCTTGCTCGGCGCGTAGCGAACGTTGTCGCGCAACTCGCGCACCTGCTCGACACCGTTATTCGACGCGCCATCGATCTCGAGCACATCGAGACTGTTGCCGCCCGCGATCTCCTTGCACGAATCGCAAACACCGCAGGGTTTAATCGTCGGACCGTGGATGCAATTCAGCGCCTTCGCGAGAATGCGCGCGGTCGAAGTTTTCCCGATGCCACGCGGACCAACAAAAAGATAAGCGTGTGCGAGACGATTCTGCTCAACCGCATTCTTCAGCGTCCGCGTGACATGCGCCTGCCCGACCAGATCGTCGAACGTCTGCGGCCGGTATTTCCGCGCGAAAACCTGATAACTCACGCACGAACTTAACCGCGCGGGAGCCGAGTCAAAAGGAGCATTTGCTCACCCGCGTCCTCGCACAGCATTCGCGGCGGGAATTTCGCTAACGCCAATGCCGAACTAAGGACCCAGGTCGTAGATTTCGACCAGCGCGTTGCCGGCAGCGCCATTCTTGCCGCGGACGATCACCGTATAACTTGCAGGTCGAACCGAGAAACCCGTTGCTGCATCGGTC
>JALYXP010000294.1 GCA_030947045.1 Verrucomicrobiota bacterium
GCGCTTGACGCCTTCGCGCACCAAGACATCCCGTTCGAATCGTTACTAGACGAATTTAGCACGGCGCAGTTGCAGGCTAATTTCCATTATGATGCGGGATGGCAACCGCCATCGGATTTACCGGACGATGTGGTTGTCGAGTTAGTTTCCGCCCGCAACGAAGAGACGATTTACGAGCTCAGTGCAACGGTGATGCAGCAAGGGGAAGGGATGCGCGTGGAATTCGAGTACGACCAGGCCGTGTTTGATGCCCAAACGGTTAGGCGAATGCTCGACTACTACGAACAATTGCTAAAAAGCGCCGTCGCGAACCCGGCAGACCGGGTGTCTGCACTTTCAATGCTCACCCCTAACGAGCAATCGGGTCCTGGCGCGTGCTCAGTGCGCGCGCCGCCCACGTTAGATGTCCGCGAAATTTTGGCCACCCGCATCATGAAACGCACAGATGCTGTTGTTGCTCGCCATGGCCGCCGCGAATTGAGCTGTGCGGAGCTGTTGGCCCGATTGGATGGCGGTCCAAGCGCTGTCTCAGACCTTCAGCAGGTAGCTTCGCTGATTGCGCAATGGCGGGCGCGCCTGGACCTGTCGCAAGCATCAGCGCCAGCCGTTTCTGCTGCTATCGAAGGCAATCTTGTTGCTGGTAGCCACGCGCTCCTCCGTCTGAGCGGCGTAGCTGAGAACGAACGCCTCGCCTCATGCTCGCCTGTGGGATTCGCGGCATGCGAAGAACTCGCCGCGGCACTGCAAGTCGGAGCTCTGCTGGTCTATCCTACGCCAGGCCTGCTGGCAGGGTCACCCGCTGCTTTGGCGGCATGGCTGCAGGGGGAGAATGTCACGACGGCATTCCTCCCCGCGGCAACTTGGAGCCGGCTCAGCGCCGCGATCTTGTCCGGAAAAGCACGACGGCCGGCCGCCCTGCGTTTGTTAATCGCTACCGAAGGCAGTGCAAGTGAAGGTAGTTTCGGGCGAGTCGCTCCCAGCATCGACGAGGGATTCCGCGTTTGTTCGCGTACGGTCCTGGACGCGTTTGGTGGCACGATCGCCCTAAACGGATCGCTGCTGCCGGATGCGCGAGAACAGCTGCAGGTGCTTGATCTGATTTCCGCGAAACCATTGCCCGTAGGTATCGTGGGTGAGCTTGCGGTTGTAGGCAACGGGGCCAATCCCTGCCTGACTGGCATACTTTCGCGCTGGTTGCCTTACGAAAAGCTCGAGCAACTTGGCCTAACGAGGGATCGCTCCGAGCACAAAGGCTCTCGCGTTAATCTGCGACGGGTTGAATCATCCCTTACCTCCATCGAAGGGATACGCGAGGCTCTTGTCACGGATGCCAACGAGGGCGCCTTAACCGCTTACCTCCTCACGGAGGCGGATGTCCGTAAGCTGCCCAATGGTCGCGAACTGCAGCAACGCCTTCGCTCCGACAGGCATCGCGATTGTTCACGGCCGACCGCATTTGTCACGCTTAAGGACATCCCCTTGCGCGACGACAACGGCGAACTCGACCTTGCTGCGTTGCCCGCCTCGGGCAGTGCCAAAGTTGCAGCGATCCAAGATCCGGTTCGACCTTATCTTGGTCTACAGCTTCAGCTGATCGCCATCTGGGAAGAGGTGCTCGGTGTTCGCAATATTGGCATTCGCGACGATTTCTTCGAACTCGGCGGCAATTCTTTGCTCGCCATTCGGATGTTGCGCCGCACCGAAGCCATCTGTGGGAAAATGATTCCACCCGCGGTATTGTTTCGCCACCCCACGATTGAGCATCTCGCTGGGAATCTCGCTCGGGAAGCGATCGCGGGATCGCCAGGCGTTTTGTGTGTGAATGAATCCGGCTCACAAACGCCGTTTTTCTATCTTCACGGCGATCTTTCAGGCGGCGGATTCTATAGTTTGAAATTAGCGCGGGCTCTTGGTCCAGACCAACCGGTTTACGTGCTCCCCCCCCATGACCTCCGGACAGAATCAGGACTCCCGACGATCGAAGAGATGGCGGCTGCACATTTCGAAGCGGTGCGGGAAGCGCGTCCCCACGGACCTTACGTGGTTGGTGGCTTTTGTATCGGCGGCCTGGTCGCGTTCGAATTAGCGCAGCAGATGCAGGCAGCCGGAGAAGAGGTAGAAATGTTGTTAATCATCGACGCGGCGGCTGCGAGTCCGGCGATGCGTTTTCTTCGCGGCGTGGCGGGAAAAACAGGCGCGGTCTTAGGCTGGACAGATGATCGGAAGGTTCATCACTTTGGACGTTACGCGATCTGGCACGCGCGTCTCGCACAGGGTGTAATGAGCACGGCTCGGACGGAAATCAGCGCCGTGCCACGCCGGCTGCATGCGTTCCGAAACCGATTTAGTCAACGACCGAAAATCCGGGGCGCCGAATTCACCAAGGGGAATCAACCGTCATCCGAGCGAGACATTCCGTCGTTTTTCCAATGGGCCGCTGCAGGTTATCAGCGGCAACCGTATTCCGGCGCCATTTCGCTGTTGCTGTCGGAAGATGTCGCAAATCAAAAAAGGAATGCGGCAACCGGATGGCAGCGGTTAGCGTCCGAACACACAGTATATACCCTACCGGGCACGCATTTGGAATGCATCACTGACCATGTCGAAACGCTGGCGGGGCGCATCGAGAGCATTCTTCAAGCGAAGAACACGCGCGACTGAGTCCGGTCCTGATGCATCCGCGTCTGCGCGAAGTTCCCCCGTCGCCCACAGCCAATGTACGGCTCTGGACGGCAGAACTTCGGGAGG
>JALYXP010000309.1 GCA_030947045.1 Verrucomicrobiota bacterium
CAGTAATGCTGAAATCGCGGTGACCACTGCTGTCGCGTTCTCGTTTATGGGCAAACCTCAAGAAGGGATGGCCATGTTATCACACGTCAGCGACTTCGGCCGGCCTCTGGAGTTTTACGCGTATCAAATGGCGTGCTTTGCATCAATGGCGGGCAGTTACGTGGAAGCATTGTGCTGGCTAGAAAGCGAGCTACGCACGCCGCGCTACTTCACAGAGCGATCTCTCACCGATGCGGATCTCGTTCCTTTGTGGGAGTGGCTCGCCAGCGGGCAGCACACGCTGGCAGACGCGCATCGCTTCCTCCCGCTTTGGTATTCGGCGCCGCTACGGGCGGCGTATGAAGCAGATCCCTCGCACGAGTTGGATTTCAACGCGATTGCCATGCTGCCGGCCCGATTTAGGACGTTATTCCGCCACAACTTCACGGCTGGGGTGTGCGAACTCTCGCCGCCTACTCTGGCGAAGGATGACCAACTGCGAAGAGACTTTGCCGCTTACAGCTGCCGCGAGCGCGCGAGAATGCGAGCCGTGTTGAGAAGCGCTTACGCACAGACGGTCAGGCTGATCCTGGCCGCGCAACCGCGGTATGCGGCTGAACATGCGGCGTGGGGGAACCATCTCGGAGCGCGCTACCACATCTGCTGGGCAGTTCGCGAAAATCCAGAAACACTGGGGACGTTCTTGGCGACACCTGGAATGGAGCTGCTCGAGGATTTCCTCGGTTCCCTCGCGGACGTGACCGATCAGGATCCGTTGTTCTGCAAACGGTTAGAGGCAGTAGCGGCGATGACCGATTGTGATCGCGACGAAGCGTGGAAACTCCTCGATGAGACCCCTCCATCGGCCCGCACCCACCCGCTTTTCGTCGCCCGGAAGTCCGTCTTGGATCTCGCAGAAGGCGACTATGAGTTGGCACTGACTGCTTCGCTCGGCCTCTGCGACGTCTGGCCGGAAGACGCGGCTGGATTCGCCAATTCGATTTATGCGTTGTGCCGGCTCGGGCGGTGGCAGCAAGCACAGGAAGTCTTCGATCGAGCGCCTGCTTGTTACGAGCGATTCTGGCTCCGTGAGGCACAACAAGAGAACCTTGCGCATCGTAATCTCGACGTCCGAGCGCCGGCCGCGACGAGTTTCCTAGGCCAACCGAATCTTGGCGGATTATTGATCCCGCAGCCAATCGTCTACGCAAAAGCGACCGAATGAGCGGATACGACATCATTGGAGATGTTCACGGCCAGGCAGACAAACTGCACAGCCTGCTCGCAATTCTTGGCTACCAAGAAGAACTAGGCGTCTACCGACACGCGTCGCGCCAGGCTGTCTTCGTTGGAGACCTAATTGATCGCGGCCCGAAGATTCAGGAGGTTCTGGAGACGGCTCGGAAGATGGTCGACGATGGCGCTGCACTCGCCGTGATGGGGAACCACGAGCTGAACGCAATCCTTTTCCACACGCGTGACGCATCGGGTAAACCTCTGCGCGCTCACACGCCAGAAAAAGTCAGGCAGCACGCAGCAACGCTTGAACAGGTTGTAACGAAATCTGCCGATACGTGGAGCGACTGGCTAGAATGGTTCAAGACTCTCCCGTTCTTTCTCGAGCTCGGAGGTCTCCGAATCGTGCATGCTTGCTGGGATCAAATTGCAGTCGATCTAGTGGCAAACCGGACGCTTCGTGATCGCGAATTTCTGCTCGAAGTCGGCGCGAATCAGACTCCCGCAGCCGGGGCCCTCGATCTGCTGCTGAAGGGACCGGAATTAAATCTGCCAGCAGGAGCGAAGTGGCACGATAAGGACGGGCATGAGCGCACGACGATGCGCACGCGGTGGTATGCGAAACCCGACCCGAACGTAGAGTATTCGTATCGCGACCTGGCCCTGCCGTCGCTCGATTGTCTCCCGGACACATTGGCGGATCCGTCGTTCTGCAACGCAATCGAAGGTTATTCGCCTGAAGCGGTTCCAGTGCTGTTTGGGCACTACTGGCTACCGCCCGGAAGGCCAGCTTTGCTGGCTTCAAACGTAGCGTGCCTTGATTACAGCGCTGGGAAGGATGGGCCGCTGGTGGCCTACCGGTGGGACGGCGAGCGCATCCTGAATCAGGATAAATTCGTTCCGTCAGCAGCGATCTGACGGAGCGTCATTCCAGCACCTCCGATACGCGGCACTTCAACCGCTTCAGGACATGTTCCAAGGTGTCGATCGTGACGTTCTGCTCCATCGCTTCAATCCGCTGCAGCGTTGACGCCGAAATTCCGACTTTTCGTGCGAAGGCAGCATACGTTTGTTCGCCGCGGCGCTTTCTTAGAAAATCTGCTAACTGCTTCCGAAACCTGACGCGCACACCTGCATCGTCGGCTCAGCGTCATCCCACATGTGGGATAAATGACTTGCGATTGGCAGGGAATCCCTGCCACTCTTTGCGCGGTGGTTTGCTGCGAAGGCTGAGGTTCGGACCCGCTATTGCGCGCGCCAATCAAACAAAATGACTTGGCCCAAAGCAATCATCGGAGGTGTCATCGTAGTGTTCGCGTTATTGAACGCACTATGGATGCACCATTGGAGGGAAGCCCTCGCATGGGCGTTCGCTCTCGGAACTTGGTACATGACGGCACTCCAGGAATCGCGAATCAGTGATTCTGACCGCAAGATTGCCGAACTAGAGAAGCGTCTGGGTGTGAGATGACAAGAGTCGAGGCCCGGCTGCTCCGCGATGTTATCAACACCGTCGCGCATACAGATCCTGAACGATGGGAGAATCTCAAATATGAGACCGAGTACGGTCCGTTTTTCGGTCAATTTCCGTACCATCCAGCAGCGATGGAAATGTGGCCCGAAGCCGAACACAGGATCGGTCGATTGTCTCCCGATACGCAGAATCAACTAGTCGAGGAATGGGCGCGGTCGCATTCGGAACTCCCACTCTCGACCACAGCGGCGATTCTAAATCGTTACGCGATGGCAGCCACAGAAGCGCTTGTTGATCGAGCTCGAAGCGCGCAAGCCCGGACCATCAATAGGTGATCAGCGGACGGAGCGTGCCCGGCGACGTGGAACGCTCGACAATTGTGCTCGTGCGCTTTGCTTCGACGCTTCCGCTAGGGTAGCCGGGAGTATGAGTGGTCAGCCGGCAGTTGCCTTCGGATTTTTGGCCTTTGCCTTTGAGGATCGTCGTCTAACGCCTCAAGAAGGCGCTGTTCCTCTTAGGCGCGCGAGATCGCGTTGTCGTTTTGTTGCCGCGGATTATTCGTTTCTCGAATTTGCGAAACTTTAATTGAGGCTGTCGAGCCACACAAGAGTAGTCGCAGCGTGGTGTCGTTTTTAGATCCATCAGCTATCGGCTGGCTGATCAAGTATCGAATAACCTAGCGCCTTGCATCTCCGCACTGCCTCCGGTGAATTTCGAAGGCGGTGCATCATGTCATTCAGGTCTTCAAACTTTGCTGTGACGACGACGTGTTTCTCCGTCGGCCTGCCTTCCGTGTAGGCGAGATCGAGTGCCACAGCTGCCATTCGAGTCTTATGATCAGGAACAGACACGAGCAGTTTCTTTTCAGCATCGTACACTTGGTGCGTGGCGTTCTTCGCCTCGCGGATCACTCTAACGTTTTCTGCCTGGTCCTCGGCACTCAATAACTCCGCTATCGATGCGGCTTTTTTTAGAACTTTCGCCAAAGAAGCAGGCCACGGTTCTTTACGCGCGCGCGCGACCGCTGTGCCCGCTCCTTCCCCCTTCATCCGGATCTTCGCCTTCACATGATCATTCATGATGCCCTCCCCTTAGCCAATTTCGCTGTCTTGCGACGGATCATAATCGAAGTCGACCGTGTCACATGAGTCCCGTAACCGATGTGAGATTCCCTCAGCAAACGCGCGGACGTGCCGGTTTCGACCTGCGACGTTGTTCACAAACTCGTTTGCCGCGGAATGCAAGATGACGACAACCGGCATTTCGTTAGCCACCCGGTAATCGATTAGCCTATATAGTTGCTCAGCATAATCAGTCGTGAATGGCGCCAGATCGAAGTCGTCGATGAAAAGCCTTTTGTCCTCGCATGCCAGCTCGTCGATCAGCCGGTAATTCGGCAATGTTCGTCCGCTTGCTAGCCTCTCGCCCGACGCTAAACAGTATGACGTAGTCCAACGCAGGCCGTCGTCGCACCAGACTGACAGTTGAACGAGCCTGGCGAATACCGATCTCGTCTTACCCCGCCCTGGCCTACCGAAGACTGTTAAGCCTCGTCGAAAGGCACCGAGGTAATCGCCGTCCTCGAAGCACACCAACTCGTCGTGATATCGTAAGACATCGTCGAAAGCCGATCGGTTCGGCAATCGCCGTAGATCAACCACACTCATGAAATCTGGAGGCACCTTGTCCGTATAGCGGGACCCCTCCCGCAACTCAGCGATTCGAATTGCACGCTTCTCTTCGCTGGGCCACTCGCCACTCGCCTTCGGCGGAGTGCCAACCGGATCGAATAAGAACATGTCTACCATCGCCGTGGTCCCTTCAATGATTGTCTCCGCTGCCGATCGCCGCCGGCCCCTGCCGGCAGCGGCGATCGCGCCGCAGCGCTAGCGCTTTCTTCTAAAGCGCTAGCGCTTTGTTCAGAGCTTCCGTGCAAACGAGACGCTCCGTTGCTTGCACGACGGGTCGTGCCGTTATTGCACGAGGTCCGCGAGTAAGTGTCTGCGCCTTTGAGGATCGTGTAGGTGCTGACGGCCCGCTCCTTCGACCCTGTTACGTAGTTTCCGCGCGTTTCGATGAAGCCGATTTCGCTTAAACGCTTCAAACAGGTTTTCGTCGTCCGCAAACTGATCCCGGCGAGATGACGAATGACGTTTATTCCAACGTCGAAAGTAGCCGAACGTCTGTCGTTTGCGATGACGAGTAACGCTAACCAAGTCATACATGTGGAGGGCGCCGTGTCGCCAAACTGCTCGACGAGAATTGCGAGATCCATCTTGCCTACCGGAATCCATCCTCTCCTGCGGATCAGTTTGTTCCCACCTTGTGCATCCGCGTGAAAAGGCGTGTCGTTGTCTTTCATTGGTCAATCGCCTTTTGTTCGAAACGGCTAAGTGCTGCGTCGCAACTGCGCAAATTCAGCCTAACGGTTCTGCCGATCCGCACGTAAGGCAGAATTCGACGTGAACACCAGTAGTCTACGGTCCGTCGCGACACGGAATAGCGGGCCGCTATTCCCGCTTTGTTAGTCCAGGCATTAAGAACCTGGTCACCGATATCTAGCTGAGGTTGCTTCACGCAGCACCAGATTGCCCTACGGTGCGCGTTATTGCCAACGCTGCCTAAGTGATCTTAGCTAGCGCGGAGCACCCCCTGAAGGCTTTGCTTTACCTTGGTTCGCAGTTCGGCGCGAATAGCCCGTTCTAGCGGTTCAGTTCCGACGTGTCTCTTCAGATGCATTAAAGTGGCATTGTCGGAAGTGTGCGAATGCGATGCTTGGAACCTTGCAAATTCGCCGGATGCGGACGCAGCGCGAGAAACGGCCACACCTCGAACCTCCTTGATGCGCTCGGGTGTGCCGCAAGCGTCAAGACTGATCATCTGCCAGATAAGAGGTAGCATTGCTGCAACCGACAGCAGTGGCTCGTTAGCAGCGTCGGCATTGCACAGGATGGCTTGCATTGACGGAGGTAGTCCATGTCTTTGTGCGAATGTCTTGGCGGCGTTTAGGTAGTTCTTCCCACAACTTTTAAGGAGCCAACCTCTTATCGCGTAGAGACAGAGCGCAGCCTCGCCGTAACAAGCGGCCAATGCGTTCAAAGGATTGCTATCTGAGTATCTCCTTTGTCGCCCTCCCGGTCGTTGTTTTGTTGTGTTCAGAGGGCAATCACGGCCGACCTGTAAGTCGCGGATTAACTGGCAATTAAAATCCTGCTCGTCTTTCAGGTCCGACTGCATTACCGGCCATGCTGATCTGCTAGCCGCCACTGTACGGAAAAGCGTTGGGTTGCGATGCGCTGCATCATTCTGCGCTGTCACAGATCCTTCGACGAAGCGCACCAGTGCTTTCGCCGCCGCAACGTTGCTGCCTCGTTCAATCTTCTCGAGTAGCGCCTCGATCGCACGTTGCGCCACCCACTCAGCCTGAGCCGAGTCGGTCCTGAGACTTCCAGCAGTGTCCTTTGTTTTGAACACGGCGCTCGAGTGACACTCTCGGTTAGCGGCAAGAAGGCGCGGCCGCGACTTGACCGTCGGCAGGTCGGAGATGCTGATCAATTCTGCGCTCATTCGTTGCTGGGGCGCGAGATGTTCCAGTAGTCGGCCGCAGCCGCGGGAGTAACTATCTCGCGGTAATGCTTAAAGATCATCCGCGGCGAATTACCCATCTCGAGCGCTAATCGGGCGGCGTCGTGGAATTTCGCCAAGTGGTACGACGCGAAACTGTGTCTGAGGGCGTTAGTGGGCCAGTTGTCGCCTAGCTCGGCTTTCTCGCGATCGGCAGTGGCCCGCTTCTGGAAACAATCAGGAACGAGTGGGCCACTTGCGCGTTTTAGCGGCAGCAACCACTCGCGCAGATTCTGCTGCACTGTTACCAGCCGCCGTGTAGCCGTCTTCGCGTTGGCTGCAGCGACGTGGATGAGTCCCTGATCAAGGTCAACATCGGACCAGTCGAGTCGCTGGATCTCGGCTGTTCTCAATCCTGCGAAAGCACCGATGGCCCAGAACGGCACCATCGATGAGCCAGCAGAACCTAAGAGCCGACCGACTTGGGCCACCGTCAGAATTCCGACCGGTTCCGGCCGCTCCTTCGCACGTTCGACATCCGCGATCGGCGTCTCAGAAATAAGACCGCGCTTTTTCGCAAAACTGAAAAGCGTGCCAAGCCGCCGGCGGTAAGAATTCTGAGTGACGCCGCTAACGGGCAGGCTACGGAGCCAGTCGTCTATCTGCGCCGCGGTGATCTCAGCCATCGAACTCGCCCCGAAGTCGCGTTCGAAACGCGCCAGTCGGACGCGCAGGTCACCGAGGTAACGCGGGCGGCACCCATGGTCTTCTCTCGCCGCTAGCAGCTTCTTGATGCAGTCGGCAACGGTGCAGCTGACAGACATCTGCTCGTGCTTTCGGACGTAAAAATCAGTCGCGTGGCGCAGAGTCACGCCGATTGCCGAGAGCCTCGTGTGGCATTCAAACGCCTCCGACCGGAGTTCATCCGTCAGAGCAAACGCCATTATCCCATAGTTCCGCTGCTCGGTCCGGCAGAGTTCGAGATATGTCTGCGCTTCGCGTTTATCGCGGAAAAATCGGCGCCTGCGACCGCCGTGGGGCTTAGGCGTTGCGACCGAGAAGTAGAGCACGTCGCGCACTCGAACTTCGCGAATTCTCAGTTTCCTCGCCATTCACCCGGCTAAGACGCGCCGGGCCTGAAACCGTCAACGTGTATTCAACAAAAATGACTCAGCAGGAGAAACAGCGCCTGTGCAGGGCGTCGACAGCCGCATACTAATCCTGGTGACTGACACAATGAAGCGGCGCGAGCGACCAATTAGCACGATCATGAGGAGGCAGAAAGATTCGGCGGCGCTTCAAATGCTTTCAATCGATCTAAGGGGTCACGTTGAGACCGTTGACGCCAATCTTTGGCGAGGCTTGCCCGATTCTTCGCGCACCGCTTTCGAAAAGGGAAGCGGCTCTGAATTGAAGGGCAAAATGCGTGCCCTGCATTCATCGTCAGCATTAGCGGTCAATTTCTTTGGTTACTGGACTACCGCAGAGGCGACGGCGCTAAAGGAACTCCTGGAGCTAGACTCGTCCGTGAGCGCCATCAGATTTGAAGCGCAACATCACACCGGCTTACCGGGAAACCCGCCGAACCTGGACGTCTGTGGGCGATCGTGCCACCGAACGCGTCGAGGACACAAACGGTGACTAGTTCTCGTGATCCGCGTGTTTGATAAAGCTGATGTCGCCGCTGCGTTCAATCCGCGCTTCTCGGATTGTGGAAACATCCGACGTCTTCGCGGTGAGCCGCATGTCTTCCTCAACGTCCCCCTAGGAGACATGATTCCAGCTCATTTCCGACACGATGTATTTCCCGTCATGGACCAAGAGGTCGTCGGACCCTTTCACAAGCTTACCGAATGTATGGGAATGGAAGGCGATCCAAGCGACCAGCCGATGCAGCGCGACGAGGACGAACCCTCCTCCGATTGTGGGGAAGAATGGTGCTGATCCGTTTATCGCACGCGAGAGAATCGCTGCTAAGAGCACAATCAGCACGGAATCGAACGCAGTCTTGCGTGAAAGCGATCTTTTATGCCCGAGCCGGATCATCACCAGACTGACGATGAAAATGACGATTGCCCTCAGGGAGATTTGAAGAAACGATAAATCTTTCGGCTGAGCATCAAGGCCGAGAAGGAGGCCGACTTGGTTCCAAAACTGCATCGAGGTGAACTCCTTCTATTCAGCCGATTCTCGAATGCAAAGGTCAATGCACTCTGGCGTCTATTTGGCGTTTGCACGCCCATTGCGACGACCGAATGCGAATTCAGCTGTCCGCCGTAGAAAAGCACCGTCAGCGGCGGACACAGCACGGCAAAGATATAACGCAACTACGCGGATCAACTTCTCGCTTATGGATTGTGGCTAGGCCTTGTCAGCTTCGTGATGGCGGTCGGCTCGATCTCCTGTAAAGGAAGAACTTCGATTATGTCCAGGGAATCCTCGGAAAAGCCGAGAGCCCACGATCGCGGACGGCGATTACACCCCTTTGGTGTCGTCGTGAGTTGCATTCCGCGCTCTTTATGACGTTCTCAGTTCGCTGGTCACTACAAATCGAGTCGGGCTTAACTCTTCTCCTCACAGCTAAACGAAGGTGGTGGGCTTCGCTCAAATCGCTCCGCCACCGCGAGGCCTGACACTTAACGTCTCATTAGGAGACGCTGCTGCGAGTGGAGCAGCCGGAGTGGGCTGTGCATCTCCGAAGACTGCCGGTGATAGTATGTGAACTTCCGATTCTTGCGCAGTGGTATCCGCTTCGCCGGCTAAGTCCTCTTTAGCTTTGTGAAATTCCTTCATCGCTTGGCCTATGCCGCGGGCTAGCTCAGGCAACTTTTTGGACCCGAAGAGAACGAGGATGATCAGTAGGATAATGATCAGATCTGGACCTGCCAGATTCGAAAAGATCGCCAAAAGTGTCATGTAAACGACTGTGCGACACTCTCGTCGCAGTGCAACCCAACTATGATAACACTGTCTACAGAGTTGCTTACCAACAGGCGTTCGGCAATGATCGATGAACGGGGGACCTCAAGCTCCGGCTTCGTCTCCTCCAAGTCGTGATCCGCGCATGCGTTGATTTCTTGACCGTGCCATCCAACAATCCGTCGTTTTAGCGTTAGAGAAGATAAAGTCACACGCGCGGGGGAACGTTTCTTCGCGGAAAGGACGTGAAATAAAGATCTGCGGCCTTGGACCAGATCGCGGCGAGGTCCTTCTCGGCCCCGTAAATTCGAATGTATGAAGACCGGGCGAAAGGAAGCGCGGACCGTGGCACGGTACGCCGTCAAGCACTCCATCGGCGACGCCGTCAGGGCCGACTACCTCGTATGACGCTGGAATCGCAGTCGCGAATTCAAACCGATGCTCATCCGCGGTCGATCGCTGTAGCCATGCGCCGACGACCCGCAATTGGCTCGTTATCGGTAAATAATTTTGCGTGATGAATGCGCTCGCTCGCTGAGAAATATCTTTGCCGAGCACTGCGACGCAGCACCGGGTCTGCCCGCATCTTTCCGCAGCGTCGTCGACGAGGAGGCCGCGCCGAATTCGTTCCATCACGCATGGTTCCCAAGTTGGGCCGAATGCGCGTTGCCGGAAAACTGTTTCGCCTTTTTCGTCGATAATGAAGTCGCCAGGGTCGCTGACGGCGAGCGTAGTCTGCAACAGTTCGGCCTCCTTTTTCGCACCGTCGATCCAGAAGGGATGAACGACGAGGATAGCAGCCAGCTCGGCGCAGACCACGAGCGGCGGCAGTAGAAAGCGACTGCGCGAAAACGCCCTCGCAGGCCCCCGTTGAGTGAGTGCGACAAGAGCAGCCGCGTAGAAGATAAAGGCGAGCGGGTGCCACGGCAGATAATCCTGACGCGTGATAAGGGGCCAGAAGGTCCAAAGCGCGGGCATGTAGAAGCCGCAGACATAGAATAGAAAGCTGCGCCGACAGGCGGCCTCATCGGTGGGCGCAGCGCGCATCAAAC
>JALYXP010000310.1 GCA_030947045.1 Verrucomicrobiota bacterium
GAGAAGAAGTTCTCCGAGGTGAGGAAGGTGAAGCTGCGCCGCATTGATTCCTGCCGCCCGATGCCGGCGAGGGAGAACTGCACCGCGGAGACATCCGCGAAGACATCCGTGCTCTCCCGCAGCGTCAGGTATTCGGCGTGCGAGAATTGCCGGTAGTCCTT
Source organism: Verrucomicrobiota bacterium (assembly GCA_030947045.1). GTDB lineage: Bacteria > Verrucomicrobiota > Verrucomicrobiia > Chthoniobacterales > UBA10450 > JACCTI01. The sequence goes on from JALYXP010000310.1 coordinate 162, forward strand.
GCTCGCGCCCTGGCGCGCGGTGAAGACATTGACGATCTCCGCCGGCCGCAGCGGAACGACCGGCTTTAAGATGACGCCGTTGACGATTGCGAAAATCGCGGCGTTCACACCGATGGCGAGGGCGAGCGTGAGAACAGCGACGGCGGTGAAGCCGGGCGCCTTGATAAGTTGACGAAGAGCGAAACGGAAATCCTGAATCATGGTTTTGCAGTGGGATGCGCTCGCGCAGGGGATTGGATTCAGAATTCGGCGCGCGCCCGGTCACTTGCGAAAATGCCGGTCGCGCATAGATACTGCTCCTGTTAATCCCGTGAAAAGACTCCTCGCACTCCTCGTTCCACTACTTCTCCTGTTCGGGGCGATTACTCCCGCTCGCGCGCAGGTCACGCCTGAATACGTCCTGCTCGTCGGCGGCCCGTCCCTGCAGATGTGGGAGAAATACAAAACGCAGCCGCACGATCATTGGTGGGCAAACTTCGTCCGCGCCGCTCGCATTCGCACGGAACAGCTTCGCGAAAAATATGGCCCCGACGCGAAGATCACCTGGCTTGTTTACAAGCAGGGCTACATCGATCGCGGCGTGCAGGAGAAGCAAAACCTGCTCGGCTACCTCGATTCCATTCACGAGAAATTCAACGTGAACATCGTCTATTTCCGGAACGGCGACGACGTGATCAATTACCTTAATACAGGCCAGCCGCGCGATCAGGTGAAGGTCGCGTTCTTCGAGTACTTCGGCCATTCGAACAAGGCCTGCTTCCTCTTCGACTACAGCTCAAACGTCGACAGCGCCTCGAAATCCTGGCTGCACGAGAGCGAGCTCTCGAAGATCAATCGCGTCGCCTTCACGAAAGACGCGATGGTGCGGAGCTGGGGCTGCCATAGCGGCGAAAGCATGTCGAAGAAGTGGAAGGATGCCGTCGGCAATCGGATGTGGGGCGCGATCGGCAAGACGCAGTTCATGACCGATGAACTGCCGATCCTCTCGTCGCCCGGCGGGAAGTGGGCTTACTGAGCCGCGGCTGCGATCTCCCGCAGTAGCCGCGGGCCGCGATAGATGAAGCCGGTGTAGACCTGCACAAGGGTTGCGCCTGCCGCAAACTTTTCCCCGGCGGAAACCGCATCGTTGATTCCGCCGACACCGATGATTGGCAGCTTCGTCCGTGCGCGAATCGCGCGGACAAACTCAGTGGATTTTTCGCGTAAGGGCGTACCGCTCAGGCCGCCGGTTTCGTCGCGCTCGCGCGGCACGGCTGAATGATCGATCGTGGTGTTTGTCGCGATCAAACCCGCGATGCCGTGCGCTTCGCAGGTGCTGATTATCTGCTCAAGATCTTCAAGCGAAAGATCAGGCGCGATCTTCAGCAGGATAGGCTTTGCGAGAGTTCGATTCTCTTCAGTAATCGCGCGGACCAGGTCGACCAGCGCGCCATGTTCCTGCAGCAAGCGTAGCCCGGGCGTGTTTGGAGAGCTCACGTTTAGCACCACATAATCAGCGAATGCGCTCAGCCGCCGGAACGAGTAGCGGTAATCATCGGCCGCGTTCTCGAGCGGTGTCGCCTTCGATTTGCCGATGTTGATTCCCACTGGAATGCGCGGCCAACGTCCGCACGCGCGAAGATTCGCCAAACGCGCGGCAATGACATCGGCACCGTCATTATTGAACCCGAGCCGATTGATCAAAGCCTGCTGTTCTGGAAACCGGAAGATGCGCGGCTTCGGATTACCCGGCTGCGCTTGGGCGGTGACTGTTCCGATTTCAACAAAGCCAAACCCGAGCGCTTCCCACGTCGGGAGTGCGACAGCGTTCTTATCGAATCCCGCGGCGAGGCCGATGGGGTTTGGAAAGTTTAATCCGAAGACCGTCTGCGGCCGTGCAGGTGGTTGAAATCGCCGCAACGGCGCGAGCAGCGCAGGAACATCCGAAGCGAGCCGCAGTGATCGCATCGCGAGATGGTGCGCCATCTCTGGATCAAGCGAGAACAGGAGCGGCCGAATCAACCGGTCATACATCCTCATAAGCTGCGGCCCTCGTCATCCCGACCGAAGCGAAGCGCAGTG
>JALYXP010000312.1 GCA_030947045.1 Verrucomicrobiota bacterium
TAGCCATCGCCCATGCTCGCGCCGCACGGGAGCAGCGCGTAGCGATTACTCACGTATGCGTAGGCGTGGATCGAGATCGCCGAGATGTGCAGCTCGCCTCGCGTGGCGCGCTCATTCAACGTCTGAATGTCCTCGAGTCGATGCTCGAAACGGTAGCCGCGCAGATCGATTTTGTTTTCTGCCATCGCGTAGAACATGAAGGCGTCATCGGGATCGGGGGAATGTCCGAGGGTAAAGACAGTCGACATGCGGCGCACGCTAGCGAGGGGGGCATGCGGTGCAATGCAGGTACGACTCGTTGCTCGTGCTGGTCCTCGTCCTTGGTTTCGGTTTTCGGAATGGGAGCGAGGACGACGACGAGGACGATTTTTTGCGCGAGGCGCTCGCGTGGGTTAGGCGTTGCACTGGTTTCTGTGCATCCGCTTCATTCCATTCAAGAGATCGTTTGTCCGGATTGTGATGTGCTTCTCGAGATGCCCCCGTTGCAGGAAGGGGAGAAGGCGACTTGCCCGCGCTGCGTCTCCCCGCTGGTGAGCCGGGAACGGAATGCGATGCACCGGACGGCGGCGCTGGCTTTCGCGGCGGCGCTGCTTTTTCTGGTCTCGAATTTCTTTCCGTTCATGACGCTGCGGGCGGGGCTGCGCGAGAATGAGATGATGCTCTGGCAAAGTGCGTCTGGCTTGGAGCAGGAGGGTTATCCTTATCTGGCGGGGGCGGTTTCCGTTTTTATTTTGGGCGCGCCGATTTTGTTGATCGGCGGTCTCCTTTATTTGATTTTGCCGCTGCTCGCTGGGCGGCGTTTACCCGGCGCTTTTCCCTTCTGCCGCGCGGTCCTGGCGGCGCGCCGCTGGAACATGCTGGAGGTCTTTTTGCTCGGAGCCCTAGTGAGTCTTTTGAAACTGGGGAAGCTGGCAGAGCTGACGCTGGGGAGCGGGTTCTGGACGTTTGTAGCGCTGATTATCTGTCTGACGGCGGCGCTGGCTTCGATTCATCCGCGGGAACTTTGGGCGCGCCTGGAGATGGCCCGCGAGTGATGGCTTTTCCCCCGGAGACGGCGGCGGCGCGAGGCCTGGCGTTGTGTCATGTCTGCGGCGCGGTTACGCCGGTGTGCGAAAGGCGCTGCCCGCGCTGCGGCGGGGCGCTCCATCTGCGGGTAAAGGAAAGTTTGCAGCGAACATGGGCGCTGACGATCGCGGCGCTGGTGCTTTATCTTCCGGCGAACCTGCTGCCGGTCTTGCGGCTGGAATCGTTCTATGGCGACCAGCAAAATACGATCATGGGCGGGGTGATCCAGTTTTGGCAGGAGGCGGATTACCCGGTCGCGATCATCATCTTCGTGGCCAGCGTGATGATTCCGGTTTTGAAAATCATTTCGATCGTTTCGCTGTGTCTCGCGACGCGCTCGGGACGGAATCCACGCAGGATGACCCGCCTTTATCGGGTGACGGAATTTGTCGGTCGATGGTCGATGGTGGATGTGTTCGTCGTGGCTATTCTGGTGGCGGTGGTGCAACTTGGGTCCACCATTTCGATTCATCCGGGCCCGGGCGCACTCTCTTTTGCGGCGGTGGTGGTGCTGACAATGTTTGCGGCGCTGAGTTTTGATCCGCGCCTGATCTGGGATGCAGCCGGCCGCGCGCGGGAAGCGAAACCATAGGATCATGCACGAAAATCTGAGAGAGAATCCCCCGCGCGAGCAGCCGGTGGTGAAATCGGGCCACCGGTTCTCGCCGATCTGGATAATCCCGCTCGTAGCCGGCCTGCTCGGGCTTTGGCTGGCGGTGAAGTATTACTCGGAGCGCGGGCCGCAGATCACGGTGCATTTCGAAACCGCCGAAGGGATCGTGGCAGGAAAGACGCCCGTGCTGTGCCGGAGTGTGAACGTGGGCACGGTTACGGCGGTCGGGTTAACCGAGAGACTGAAAGGTGTTCTCGTGACCATGCAAATGACGAGCGAGGCGACGCGGCTGCTAACGAAAGATGCGCAAATCTGGGTGGTACGCCCGCGCTACGGCGCCTCGGGGATTTCCGGGCTGAGCACGATTGTCTCCGGAAGTTACATCGAATTGGAACCGGGAATCGCGAAGGAAGCTACGCGGGAATTCAACGGCCTGGAGCAACCGCCGGTGACGCCGAAGGGTGTGCCGGGTTTGCGCATCAGTCTTTTGACGGACGATGCGGGCGGGGTGGCTCCGGGGTCGCAGATTATTTACAAGG
>JALYXP010000227.1 GCA_030947045.1 Verrucomicrobiota bacterium
ACCGCATCGATCACTGTGCGCGTTGCGCGGCTGCCGTAGTCAACGACCGCTTTGTTTGGAGGTCCTATGACCCTCGGAGTTCGCCTTTGGCCGATCGTCGTCGCGTCAGTGACTGCTTCGGGGTCGCCGGTCCGGATGACATAATCCGGCATGATGCAGGTGACTGTCGACAGGTTAGAGGAGGTTGTGACACTAAAGCTCCGTTTTACATCGCGAGCCAAGTAGTCAATGATGCGAATTTGCTGCTCATGCGTGGAGAAGTAGTCATCCGATGCGGCGAGGGCTCGGTTAAGCGCGGTGGAGGCAGCAAACAGGCCAGCGAAAAGCATCACCGTAACGGCGACGCTGACCATCATTTCGGCGAGCGTGAACGCCCCGCGACGACGTGAGTTGCGAAGTCTCATTTTTTTGTTCCCGACGAAATAAGGGTAGAGCTACTCTCAGAGCGCGTGCGTTGGCCCAACACGGCATTCCAGGAATAGGTTACGTCTACCTGGACAGCCCCGTTTGCGATCGTAGCCGCGCTAAAAGCAGAGCCGCCGGTCCACGTCGTCGTAGGAGTGACAGGAACATTTGGCGCCGGCGAAGTTCCCAGGCTGGCACCAGGAGGGCGAACAAAAGTCACCTTTGGCGTTGTCGCTGACGTCCCAGTAAACGCGCTGATGGTGACAGTCTCTGTGCCGATCGAGCCAAGGCCTGAACTGTTCGGCGGAACAGCTAAGGCCGTGGCGACTGTGCTTGCATTAGTTAGACTGGCGAAGTCTAGGTTTCGGAGTTGCTCTATTCGATCGTGGACGCACTCTACCGCATTGATGTTCTCTTTGGCCGACGAGATATAGCGGAGGCAGATGCCGCTGACTTCAAAAATGCCGGAGAAGAACACCGCCAAAACGAGCGCGGTTATCATCAACTCTGGCAGAGTGCTGCCACTCTCGCGTTTGAGGCCAGGGTCGTTCATCAGTATGGAATTTATAGCAAATGCCATGCCGCCAGTTCGCGAGACTCCCTCAGGCTGATCCTCTTACGAACCGACCCTGCCAATGCCATGTTTGCCGCGATTGCCGTCTAATCATAGCTCCGGCGGCGACGCGATGGCACAGAGTTTGCGGTAACGGCTCGCCAGATGGTGTTATGAACTCCTTGTCTTCTCAGTGCAGCCCCCGCAAAATCGGCGGCGAAGTGCTCGCGAACCGACCCTCTACAGACCCCGCCGTGATCTCCAGGCTCTTGGAGAACCGTGCGCGGGCTTGGCCTCATGGGCTGGCCATCTCCTTCCGTCAAAACAGTCTCACCTACGGCGAACTCGACAGACGCGCCAAGCTATTGGCTTCACATCTACAGAGACGTGGGGCCCGTCGCGAAAGCTTGGTAGCGATTTGCCTGGAGCGCTCGCCAGAGTTCATCGTCGCTGCCCTGGCGATTCATAAATGCGGTGCAGCTTACATGCCGCTTGATCCTGCGCAGCCAATAGCACGCATGCGGTCCACTCTGCAAGACGCCGGCGTGTCTGGTATCATTACCAGCGCCAGCTCGGCAGCATGGTTTCGCGATTTGACATTGAACATCGTGGCACTCGATGAAGAAGAGCCCCAGATTGCTGCAAGATTTAACGGCTTTGTTGAAGCCCATCCTGATCCTGACGATCTCGCCTACGTCATCTACACCTCGGGATCGACTGGTCGCCCGAAAGGCGTTGAGATCACGCACCGCAGTTTATCTAACCTAATCGAATGGCACGTCCGCGCGTTCGACGTGAGCAGCGCGACGCGTGCGAGCTTCCAGGCAGGCGTAGGGTTTGACGCCGCGGTCTGGGAAATATGGCCTGCACTGGCGGCTGGGGCCTCGCTCCATCTGCCTGACGAAGAGACGCGGCTGTCGGCCGTCGCCCTGCGCGACTGGCTCGTCGCTCGCGAAATTACAATTAGCTTTGTCCCTACAAATCTTGCTGAACAACTCATCGACATTCCGTGGCCCTCGACTGCGGCGCTCCGCTTCCTGCTAACCGGCGCCGACACCCTCCAGCGTTTCCCGCCGGCCGGCTTGCCGTTCGCTTTAATCAATAACTACGGTCCCACCGAAGCCACGGTGGTTGCTACTTCTGGTCTCATCAGCGCGGAGAATAAGGGCTGCGGCCTTCCCACCATTGGCAACTCTATCACCGGCGTGGATGTCCATATTTTTGATGAACAACGGCACGAAGTCGCTGTCGGTAGGACGGGCGAAATTTACCTTGGCGGTGCTGGAGTAGCACGGGGCTATCGAAATCAACCGGCACTTACCGCTGATAAGTTCGTGGCGAACCCTCACGGCACTGGACTCGATCGGTTATACCGGACGGGCGATCTCGCCCGTCGTTCAGCGAACGGCGGAATTACGTTTCTAGGCCGGTTGGATGACCAAGTGAAAATCCGCGGTTACCGCATTGAGCTGAACGAAATTAGCACCGTCTTAAGCCAGCACCCTGCTGTCCATTCCAGTATCGTCTTAGCGCGCGATGTCCCGGCGGGCGGCAAACAGCTTATTGCTTACGTCGTCGCTGCGAAAGATTGCGTTGCTGACGAGCAGAATTTGCGCGCCGCCTGCCGGGAGCTTCTCCCCGACTACATGGAACCCGCAGCATTTGTGTGGCTGGAGTCGTTTCCCCTGACCCTCAATGGAAAAATCGATCGCGCGGCGTTGCCCGCGCCAGGCCTCGGAGATTCCGGTCGCAGCGAACTTTTCGTCGCCGCTCGAAACCCAGGAGAAGAACAGGTCGCCGCAATTATTGCCGACGTGCTGAACTTGCCGCGCGTCAGTGTGCACGACGATTTTTTCAACCTTGGTGCGCATTCGCTGCTCGGGGCGCAAATTATCGCGCGTATTCGTGCTCGCTTCGGCGCGGAACTCAAATTATTGGACGTTTTCGACGCTCCGACGATCGCGCAACTGACCGCGAAAATTGAGGATTCGCTGACCTCCAAACTGAGCGCGATGAGCGATGCGGAAGTAGAAGCGGCGCTCGTCAAACTCTCTGCCTAACGAATGACGCCGTCGGATTCCAGCCTCAGTTTGGTGCGCCTACTGGAGCCGGAAGTCCTGGCGAATCCCTATCCCCTGTACCAAAAATTACGCACCGAAGATCCCGTCCATTGGGACCGCTTCATGCAGACGTGGGTCGTCACGCGTTACGCCGACGTCATCCACGTTCTCCACACTTTTTCTGCCGACCGCACCCCATCGCCGGAGCAACTGACCGCGATGGGCTTGGCCGGGATGAACCCCATCGCAGAAGTGATGGTTAAGCAGATGCTGTTCATGGACGCGCCCGCTCATACACGTTTACGCGGGCTTGCATCAGTAGCCTTCACGCCCAACCGCGTGCGAGCATTGCGCGACAGCATTCAGCGAATCGTTGACGAATTGCTAGACTGCGTGGTCGCCGACGGAAAAATGGATTTGATTGCTGATTTCGCCGCGCCGATGCCTGCGATTGTCACCGCCCGTATGCTTGGCGTACCACGCGAGGATCATGCGAAGTTAAAAACGTGGTCGGCGGATTTCGCGGAAATGCTAGGCAATTTTCAACATAATCCTGACCGAATTCCGCGTGTGCTCGCCAGCACGAATAACCTCACCAATTACTTTCGTGATGCCATCGCGGACCAGAAAATAAATCCCCGCGAAGGTCTCATCCATTCGTTCATGACCGCGGAGATTAACGGTGACCGATTATCCGAAGAAGAGATCATTGCAAACTGCGTCGTGACCATGGTCGGCGGCCAGGAAACTACGACAAATTTAATCGGAAACGGCATGCTTACCTTGATGCGCAACCCGGAGAAGTTCGCCAGCCTGCGGGACGATCCCTCGCTCCTGCAGCCAGGTGTTGAAGAGCTGCTGCGCTACGAAAGTCCGAGCCAGCACACCGGCCGGATCGCGCGTGAAGACGTTACAATCGGCGACAAGCGAATCCGCAAAGGTCAGGCCGTTATGGCGATCATGGCCGCGGGCAATCGCGACCCCGAGCGGTTTCCGGATCCGGACGATTTGATTCTTGATCGCAAGGATAACAAGCACCTCGCCTTCGGCTGGTCGAGCCACTTCTGTTTTGGCGCGCCGCTCGCCCGCTTGGAAGCGCAAATCGCCTTCGAGACGATGCTGCGCCGCCTCCCCGATCTGCAGATTGTACCCGGTCCGTTAACGTGGCGTGACAACTCGGGATTGCGGGGACTTACCGCTCTTCCCGTTACCCTTTAAGCGAGTGGGACCTGAGACGAATTCCACAGAAGCGCGTCGGGCCCTTTTGCAGCGCTACCTCCGTGGTTCTGCTAGTCCCGTTAGCTCCGACGCGTCGACCATACCACGACGGAACGCGTCCTCGTCCGCGCCGCTTTCCTACAGCCAGCAGCAAATCTGGCTGCACTCACGCCTCGCTGGGGACGCCCCAATCTACAACGAACCCATTACCCTCCGTCGCCACGGCGAACTAAATCACCAAGCGCTCGAACGCAGCTTCACTGAAGTAATACGCCGCCATGAAGCGTGGCGCACGACCTTCGTCTGGGACGGGGATCATGGCCGACAAATTGTACAGCCTCCGCCGGATCACATCGCTTTACCGTTGACGGATCTCAGCTCACACGCTGATGCCGAGCGCGAAGCCCTCCGTCTCGCGACCGCGGATGCGGTGCGCCCCTTCAATCTCGAGCGCGGTCCGATGTACCGACTGCTCCTCGTCTCGTTAGGCTCAAACGATTATCGCGTTTTCCTCACGCTCCATCACATCATCTTTGACGGTGTCTCGCTCTACCGCGTGTTCTTGCCGGAGCTGCTCGGGTTCTATGAAGCCTTCGTGAAAAACGAAAAGCTCTCGTTACCGGACTTGCCGATACAATACGCGGACTATGCAACCTGGCAGCGCGAGTCCGTAAAGGCGGTTCCACCGGAGCAGCTATCCTATTGGCAACCGATCTGTCAGGATGCACCCGTTCTTGATTTGCCGACCGATCGACCGCGCCTGACCACCCAAGGCTCTGCCGGTGCGTTTGAGGGGCTGGTGATTGGTCCCGCAACTCGGGAAGCGTTACACGCGTTGAGTGGGGCACATAACGCAACGCCTTTCATGACCTTTGTCGCGGCGTTCATCACTCTTTTGTATGGCTATACCGGCGACGAAGACATCGTCATCGGAGCTGTCAGTAGCGGACGTCATCACAGCGAAACGGGAGGGTTACTCGGCTGCTTTCTGAATACTCTTCCGATTCGTTGTCGGTTTTCCAAAGACGCTCCCTTCACTGAATTGCTTGCCCGTGTCCGTTCCGCCGTGCTCGGCGCTCTCTCTAACGCCGACGTGCCTTTCGAGCTGCTGGTCGAACGCTTTGTGCCTACCCGCGACCTCAGCCGGTCTCCGCTCGCGCAAGTGTTGATTGTCGTCGAGCCGCCACTCGCGCCTCTACCTGCCGGCTGGGAATTCTCTTACCTCGACGTGCATACTGGCACCGCAAAATTTGATCTGCAACTTGGCCTCGATGATCGCGAGGACGGATCACACGGGCAATTCATCTACAAGTCCGACCTGTTCGACAGCGCGACCATTGCGCTGATGAGAGAGCGCTATCTGCAGTTGCTTGAGACGATCGTTAAGACGCCAACGCTGAGCGTTTCCGCTTTGACCAGTGCGGTCTGGAATTGCGCCAAGCAGAGCGACTTGCCTGCCTGCGTCTGGCATGGTGCAAGAACAGATTACCCGCGTGACGCTTCCATCCACGCGCTTTACGAAGAGCAAGCCCGGATCCAGCCTTCCGCGGTTGCAGCGGTCTTTGGTGCAACTGAAATTACCTACGCCGAACTAAATCACCGCTCCAATTGTCTCGCACACCGACTCCGCGAGCGGGGCGTGTCGCGGGAAGCCCCGGTCGGCGTTTGCTTCGAACGCTCGCTCGAAATGATTGTCGCGCTTCTCGCCGTGCTGAAAGCTGGCGGAGCCTACGTCCCACTCGATCCTGCGTATCCCACTAACCGTCGCAAGTTGATGCTTGAAGACACTGGAGCGCGGGTCGTTCTCACCCAGACAAGTCTCCAGCAGAGGCTGCCCGGCGTGGAACTGCTGTGCGTCGATCAACAAGATTTTTCCGACGAAGTCGCTTCCGATGCCTCCTTCGACAGCCGCGGGGAAGATCTTGCCTATATCATGTACACGTCCGGATCATCGGGCGTCCCAAAAGGCGTTGCCGTCCCCCACCGTGCAGTCGTTAGGCTGGTGCGAAATACCGCATACTGTTCGTTTTCGGCAGACGAAACATTTCTCCACCTCGCCTCCCTTTCTTTCGACGCCTCGACCTTCGAAATTTGGGGTGCGCTGCTCAACGGCGGCAAGCTTGTCATCATGCCACCTGCGCCGCCTTCCCTTGGAGAAATCGGAGCCGCGATTCAGGAACATCGCGTGACGACGTTGTGGCTCACCTCAGCGCTCTTCCACGCAATGGTTGACGAGCGTCTTGACGATCTCCAGCCGATTCGCCAACTGCTCGCAGGTGGCGACGTGCTTTCAGTGCCCCATGTGCGCAAAGCCTTCGATACGCTTAAGAACACGCGCCTAATCAACGGCTATGGTCCAACTGAAAGCACAACCTTTGCCTGTTGCCACACGGTCACTTCGGAGACTCTTCATGCAAACACTGTGCCGATCGGTAAGCCGATCGCGAACACGACCGCCCACATCCTCGACACCAACCTCCACCCGGTTCCTGTTGGCGCGAGTGGAGAGCTCTACCTTGGCGGCGATGGCCTCGCACGCGGTTACTGGCATCGCGACGAATTGACCGCGGCGAAATTTGTTCCCGATCCGTTTACTGCAGACCGGGCCGCGCGACTTTACAAGACCGGCGACCAGGCGCGCTGGGGCCAGGACGGCACCATCGAATTCCTTGGACGAATCGACCGTCAAATAAAGCTTCGCGGGTTCCGCATCGAGCTAGGCGAAATCGAAGCAGCGTTCAAACAGCAACCGGAAGTGCGGGATTGCGCGGTGATCGTTCGCGAAGACCAGCCTCACCAAAAAAGATTAGTCGCATACGTGGTTTGCGAGAATGGAGCGCCCTCTGAATTCGATAAGACGAGCGTGATGGCAGGCTTGAAGCAAACTCTGCCGGAGCATCTCCTTCCGAATGCAATTGTATCGCTGCACGCCTTTCCGCGAACCAGCAATGGAAAGTTGGACCGCGACGCGCTCCCTGTACCAGAGAACGTCACGACCTCTGCCAAGCCAACGACGCCTCTCGAGGACGCCCTCGTGCTTATTTGGGCCAACGTTCTTGGGCTTGAGCGAGTCGGCATCACCGATAATTTTTTTGAATTGGGTGGCCATTCTCTACTCGGGCTGCGGCTACTGAACCAGGTGGGCGCGAAACTCGGCCATACGCTGTCGCTTCCTGCATTGTTCCAAGCGCCAACGGTCTCACTGTTAGCTGAGGTGATCGTTAACAAACGAGAGACCGATGAAAATCCGGCCCTCGCTCCGATCATCGCCGTCGACCGCAGATCACGCCGCGTCGCGCGGCTGAGGTGACGTCGCCAGGTTGGCTGTTGCACCACGGGCGCTCGATAACATACATCTGACCTCGACTTTGAATCTGAACGGGCATCAGGGTACGACCCCAACGGCACCTTTCTTTTCCACGCCGGCGGTTGCGGAAGTGCCTAAGGAAGAAACCGTCTTCGTTTTCCCGGCAACTTCCGCGCAGCAACGGTTTTGGTTACTCGATCAACTTCGGCCCGAAGGCAATCCAGCACTCAACATGTCTGTTCCGCTGCGCTGGACAGGCCCGCTCGAACTCGCGGTCCTGCAGCGCGCATGGCAGGAAGTCGTTCGCCGACACGAAGCGCTCCGCACAATTTTCAAGATTGAGCGGGGCGAGTTGCAGCAGGTGATACTGCCTGACCTCGAGGTCTACCTGCCGTTTTCAGAAGATAGCGAGTCCGTGCTGAGTCTTGCTCAAAATGATGCGCGGCAAACATTCGACTTACTCGTTGGACCGCTCTTCCGCGCCAGGATCATACGACTGGCGCCGTCCAAACATCTTTTCCTGCTGACCCTCCACCACATCATTTCGGATGGCTGGAGCAACGGCGTGATCGCGCGCGATCTATGTGCGTTCTACAGCTCGTTTTTAAGCGGCCGTCCATCCGTCCTACCGGAGCTGACGCTGCAGTTTCCGGATTTCGCCGAGTGGCAAGCGCAGCGTCTAGCAAACAAAGATTTCGAGGCGCAGCTTGCCTACTGGCAAGCGCAACTGGAAGGCTCGCCAGCGAGCCTCGATCTCTGCGACCTTGGAGGTCTGTCGAGCCAGCCCGAAACGGGCGCCGCTGCTGTTTCCATCACGCTCGAACCGCACCTTGTGCAGGCGGCAATAACCCTTGCTGCCGCCGAAAGAGCCAGCCCTTTCATGATTTTTTTGGCGGCATTTCAAATCCTCCTGCATCGCTACACCAGGGAGGTGGATTTTCTCATCACTTCCCCAAGCGCGAATCGAGACCGACCTGAATTCCAGTCGCTTGTAGGACTGTTTGTAAATCCATTGATCCTGCGGGCCGATCTACGCGGCGATCCGACCGTCGGCGAATTTCTTGAGCGCGTGCAGCGTACGGCGCTTGACGCCTTCGCGCACCAAGACATCCCGTTCGAATCGTTACTAGACGAATTTAATACGGCGAAGTTGCAGGCGAATTTCCATTACGATGCGGGATGGCAACCGCCATCGGATTTACCGGACGATGTGGTTGTCGATCTAGTTTCCGTCCGCACCGAAGAGACGATTTACGAGCTCAGTGCAACGGTGACGCAGGAAGGAGGGGGAGGGATGCGCGTGGAGTTCGAATACGACCGGGCCGTGTTTGATGCGCAAACAATTAGGCGAATGCTCGACCACTATGAACAATTGCTAAAAAGCGCCGTCGCAGACCCGGCGGAGCGCGTGTCTTCATTATCCATGCTCACCCCTAACGAGCAGTCGCGTTTTGGCGCCAGCTCGGTGCCTGCGCGGCCCACGTTCGATCTCCGCGAAATTTTGGCCACCCGCATCATGAAGCGCGCGGATGCAGTTGTCGCCCGCCACGGCCGCCGCGAATTTAGCTGTGCGGAGCTGTTAGCCCAATTGGATGGCGGTCCAGGGGCTGTCTCAAATCTTCAGCAGGCAGCCTCACTGATTGCGCAATGGCGGGCGCGTCTGGAC
>JALYXP010000319.1 GCA_030947045.1 Verrucomicrobiota bacterium
GCACGACCGGCGCTTTGTCTTTCCGCTCCGGGTAAACGACGAACGCCTTCACCGTGCGCTCGCCCGATTTCACTTCGACCCATTCGCCGTGACGCGGCGAGTTGTTTAGCCTCGGCTTCGCCCAATCCTGAGCGGTCGCAGTTAGCGGTGCAGTGACAAGTGCGGCGCAAACAGCTGCCGCAAAGACCCTGGCAAACGCGCGCATCACAGGTCGCGCCCCGTTCGCATCGGACCGCCGACGGCGTCCGGAGCAGCGCTGCGTCCCCAGATGAGGCTATCGAGGCTGAGCGGACCAGCGCCAAGGAAGAAAATGTAGAGGAACACGAAGCAATAGATCACCGCTGGCTCGCCACGGTTTATGATCGGGAAGAACCCGCCCTTCGCGTGAGCCATGAAATACGCGACCGCCATCATACCGCTGCAGAGAAATGCAGCCGGACGGGTGAACAGTCCCAGCGCAACGAGGAACCCGCCGATGAGCTCGATGTAACCGGCGATCATTCCCATGGTGTCGAGCTGCATCGCCTTCGCCACTGGCGGGAAGCCGAGGATCTTCTGCCCGCCATGGCAAGCGAAGAGCAAGCCGACGATGATGCGCATGATCGCGTAGACGTAAGGAGAGTATCTGCCGAGTGTAGAATTCACGGCGGGCAGGCTGCGCGATTCGGGCGGAGTGTGTCAAGATTGAGCTTACTTGCGCGCAGAATGCTTGCTTGCATGAACGCCCTCCACGCGCGGTTGTCGAACGACCTGCCGGCACCTTTCGCATGAAACATTTCTTTCCTACTCTCACGCTTCTCCTCGTATCAGGCGCTTCGCCGCTCGTCGCAAAGACTGCCGAGCCGACCACGACGCCGCTGCCATTCCCGCAGGAAGGGAGCGATCTCAAGCCCGACCCGGCAGCGCACTTCGGGGCTTTGCCAAATGGCCTGCGCTACGTCGTGATGCAGAATCACGAGCCGAAAGGCCGCGCGTCGCTCCGGCTGCTGGTGCTCGCCGGTTCGCTCGAAGAGAAAGACGACCAGCGTGGCCTTGCACACTTTCTCGAGCACATGGCGTTCAACGGCAGCAAACATTATCCGGCCGGCACGCTCGTCGAATTCTTTCAGCGAATGGGCATGAGCTTCGGTGGGGACACGAACGCGAATACCAGTTTCGATCGCACAGTTTACCTGCTCGAACTCGCACACGCCGATGACTCCACCCTGGAAGAAGGGTTCCGCGTCCTCTCCGACTACGCCGGAGGACTCCTTCTGAGCGACGAGGAAATCAACCGCGAACGCGGCGTCATCCTCTCGGAGAAGCGCGTCAGCGACTCAGTCGGCTACCGCTCTTTCATCGCAGAATTCGACGCGATGCTGGGCACCACGCTTCTGCCGAAGCGCCTGCCGATCGGCGACGAGAAAGTGATCTCGACTGCTGGCCGGGATCGTTTCGTCGACTTCTGGGACACCTGGTATCGCCCGGAAAAAATGGTCGTCATCGTCACCGGCGATTTTGCCGACGCGGCGGCAGTCGAGAAGATGGTGAGCAAAGCGTTCGCGGATTTGAGGCCCCGCGCGCCTGCGCGGCCCGATCCTTCGTTAGGCGAGCTTACGAAATTTGATGGCGTCCGGCCGGTCTTCCATTCGGAGCCCGAAGCTGCCAGCACCAGCATCTCACTCGCGAGCATCACGCCCTATGCACGCGAGCCAGACAACGCTGCCCGAGAGATCAAGAAGCTTCCCCGCTCCCTCGCCCTTGCGATGCTGAACCGCCGGTTTTCGATTCTCTCAAAGAAAGAAGACGCCACCTTTATCTCAGCGGGTGCTTCGGTCTCCGAGCAGTTCGATTTTCTGCGCGATGCTCGCGTCGACCTCTCGTGCAAGCCCGAACAATGGAGAGAGGCGCTTGCGACCGGTGAGCAAGAGCTGCGTCGGGCGCTGGAGCATGGATTCACGCGAGCGGAGTTAATCGAAGCGGCGGCCAATCTCACCAATCAGCTCGAACAGGCAGCGAAGACCGCGAGCACGCGTCACTCTAATCAGCTCGCGAACGAACTCGTCGAGACGGTTCTGCAAGGCGAAGTCTTTACGCCGCCGTCCGCCGACCTCGCCCTGCTCAAGCCCGCGCTCGAAAAGATCACGCTGGAAGATTGCGTCGGGGCGCTACGCAGCGACTTCGGCGCGAACGGCCGTTTTGCGATGGTTTCCGGTAACGCGCAAATTCCGGGCAACGCACCGGCCGCGATTGCGGCCGCCTACGACGCGGCGCATGCCGTCGCGGTCAGTGCACCTGACGCTGCGAAAGACGTCGCGTGGGCTTACACAGACTTCGGCGCGCCGGGTGAGATCGAGAAGCGGGAACACATCGACGATCTGGACATTGAGCTCGTCACCTTTAAGAACGGCGCGCGGCTGAATCTCAAGAAGACCGACTTCGCCGCTGGCCATATTTCCGCTGGCGCTCGCGTCGGGAATGGCGCGATTACCGAGCCGTTCGAAAAACGCGGACTCGCAGCGTTTGCCCGCAGCACGCTCATTGCCGGTGGCCTCGGGAAGCACAGCGCGGACGAGCTTCGGAACTTGTTCGCGGGCAAGAACGTCGGCTGGCAATTTTCGCCCGAGCCGGACACCTTTCGCTTTTCGAGCGGAACGACGAGCGACGATCTACTCCTCGACCTGCAACTCCTGGCCGCTCAGCTAACGGATTCGGGTTATCGGCCCGAAGCGATGCGAGTGTCGCGGAAGGGACTCGAGCAACTCTATCTCTCGTTCAAGCACACGCCGAACGGGCCGCTCTCAGTGGAGATTCCGAACCTCCTCGCCAGCGGTGATCCGCGCTTCGGCTTGCCGCCAGAGAACGAGATGATGAAGCGCAACCTGGAGGAGGTGAAAGCGTGGCTGACACCTCAACTTACCGCCGAATCCCTCGAGGTGGCACTGGTCGGCGACTTCGATGTCGAAGCGGCGATCGCCGCGGCGGCGAAGACGATCGGCTCGCTCCCGGCCCGCGCGGCAAAACCGGAGCTGGCGGAGCTGAAGAAAGTGTCGTTTCCCACTAAGCCATTCGCGAAAGCATTTACGATCGATTCTGAAATCCCGAAAGGTTCCGTCTTACTCTATTGGCCGACAGATGATGGGCTCGACGTCCATCGCAACCGTCGACTGAACGTCCTCGCCGCGGTCTTGAACGATCGGCTGCGGATCAAAGTGCGCGAAGAAATCGGCGGCACGTATAGCCCGCGGGCCGCGAGCAACAGCAGCGAAGTTTTCCCAGGCTACGGCTATATATTCGCCAGCATCGATGTCGATCCCGCGAGCGCGCAGAAAATGTCGGAGGTGGTCGTCGATCTCGCCGACGAGCTCGCGCAAAAAGGCGTCAGCGATGACGAACTGGAACGCGCGCGGGCGCCCCTGCTGACCGCCATTCGCGAGTCGATGCGCGACAACAACTATTGGCTTTCGGCCGTTGTTTCGCGCGCGCAGGAGAAGCCAGAGGTGCTCGATTGGGCGCGCACCCGGCTGTCGGATATCGACGCAATGACGACGGATGATCTAAGCGCCCCGGCGAAGAAGTATCTCGGCAAAGATCGCGTGTCGCGCGCGACGATTCTTCCGGAGAAACAGGCTGCCGAGACTGCCGGCAAAAAATAACGCGGCATGGAAGTGCACGTCGGTTGCTCCGGTTGGTTTTACTGGCACTGGCGCGGCTTGTTTTACCCGGAGACCGGGCGGACGGATCAGTGGTTCAGGCATTACACCGAGAACTTCCGAACGGTGGAGCTGAACGCGCCGTTCTACAGCTGGCCGAAGGTCGCGACGGTGAAAGCATGGCGGCGTAACGCGCCCGAGGCCTTCCGTTACTCGGTGAAAGTGAACCGCCTCATCACGCACGAAAAGCGTCTCGTCCACACGCGGATGTTGATCGAGGAATTCTATAAGTTTGCCGACATTTTAGGACCGATGCTCGGCTGCTTTCTGTTTCAATTTCCGCCGAGCTACCGCTACACGCCGTCGCGTCTGCAGAGCATCATTCGACAGCTCGATCCGCAATTTCGCAACGCCATCGAGTTTCGCCACAATAGCTGGTGGCGTGAGTCCGTTTACCGGCGGTTTCGCGAACGAGGCCTCACGTTTTGCACAGTCGGCGCGCCGCGCATTCCGGAGGATTTCGTCGTGACGAGCGATGTTATTTACGTGCGACTACACGGCCGCACGCGGTGGTATCGGCACGATTATTCGGACGAAGAACTCGCTGACTATGCAGCAAAGATTCGCGATAGCGGCGCTCGCGAGGCGTGGATTTATTTCGATAACGACCGCGATGCGTTCGCGATCAAGAATGCGCGCGAGCTGATCCGTCAATTGCGCAGCATGGGAGTGGTCGTGCGCTAATGCGTGGCGCAACGCAAATTCCGGGGAGCGCACGCGTTCCCCAAAACCCTGACGGTGCATCGAGCGTGATGAGCGAACGCATCATCATCGCAGGCGGTGGAGCAGCTGGGTTCTTCGCGGCGATCGCCTGTGCGCAGGCGCGCCCTGAAGACGACGTGCGCATCTACGAGCGCGCATCACACTTCCTGACGAAGGTGCGCATCTCCGGCGGCGGCCGTTGCAACGTCACGCATGCGCCGAGCGAGCTGCGCATATTCAGCGAGCGTTATCCGCGCGGCGAACGGCCGTTAATCGCTGCGCTGCATACGTTCTCAGCGGAGGACACGGTCGCGTGGTTTCAACGGCACGGCGTCGATCTAAAAACGGAAGAGGATGGCCGAATCTTTCCGATCACAGATTCTTCCGCGACAGTGGTCGACTGCCTGATGTCCGAAGCGAAACGGGCAGGCGTTCACCTCATTCCGCGCAATGGTGTCGAAGGCGCCGAGCGCTGCGACGATGGCTTCATCGTTCGCCTAACGAGCGGTGAATTTCTGCCGTGCGATCGCCTGCTGCTGGCGACTGGCGGTGCGCGAGACGTCGCCGGCGCCGTCATCGCGCGGGATCTCGGTCACACGATCGCACCACCGGTACCGTCGCTCTTCTCGCTTCACGTGCAGACTCCCTGGCTGCGGGAACTACCCGGCGTCTCGATCGCCGACGTCGAGCTGTCGGTTCCTGGAACGAACTTGCGCGAGCGCGGCCCCCTATTGATTACGCACAATGGCGTCAGCGGTCCGGCGGTGCTGCGTATCTCCGCGTGGGGCGCGCGGCCCTTGGCGGAACGCGATTACACCTTCCCGTTGCGCGTGAACTGGCTGCCTGTAATGAGCGCTGCCGAGGTCGCCGCCGAACTGCAAGCGCGGCGCGTCACGCAACCAAAGCGTCACGTCATTAACTCACCCATTGCGCCGATTCCCACTCGCCTGTGGGAGCAACTCGTGGGCGAAGCGGGCATCTCGCGCGAGACGATTTGGACATCATTGACCCGCGCGCACGCACTCGCACTGGCGGCGTCTCTTACGCGCACGGAGCTGCCGGTAAGCGGAAAGTCGCTGAACAAAGATGAGTTCGTTACCTGCGGGGGTGTGAGCCTGCGCGAAGTGAACTTCAAGACGATGGAAAGCCGCATCGCGCCCCATCTTTACTTCGCGGGCGAGTTGCTCGATATCGACG
>JALYXP010000339.1 GCA_030947045.1 Verrucomicrobiota bacterium
GCTGGTGCCCCTCGCACTCCTCGCCGCAGCGGCATTCGTGCTGCAGCACGGACTCAACGCGCTCCGCATCATCCTGAACAACACCTTCGAGCAGCGCGTGATTTTTGATCTGCGGAGCGACCTCTACTCGCACATCCAGATGCTGCCGCTGAAGTGGTTCGACAATCGCGCCACCGGCGATTTGATGACGCGCATCCTCGAGGATGTGAACTCGGTCGAGCGCGTGCTGATTGACGGGATCGAGCAGGGCGTGGTCGCGGCGCTGCAGGTCATGATCGTGGTCGGCGTGATGTTCTACGTCGACGCCCGACTGACCTGGATTGCGATGACCCCGATGCCGTTCCTGATCGCGGGCGCGCTCTGGTACACTCTTACCGCACACAATCGCTATCGCATTCAACGCCGCGCGTCGTCGGCCATGAACTCTCTCCTGCACGACAACCTCGCGGGCATTCGCCAGATCAAGAGCTACGTGCGCGAAGAGCAGGAGCACGCGCGCTTTGACCGCGTGAGCAGTCAGCTGCGCGACGCTACGCTGGTGGTCATGCGCGTCTGGGCGATCTACAACCCGTCGATGGCGCTGATCAATGCCTTCGGCGTCGTGCTCGTGCTCGGGTTCGGCGCGCATTGGGTGCTCGCGGGAACGTTGGGAATCGGCGGGCTGATCGCGTTCGTCATGCTGACCAGTCTGCTCTACGAACCGATCGCCCGGTTGCATCAGCTCAATCAGCTTGTGCAGGCGGGACGCGCGGCCGGCGAGCGCGTCTTCGAGATTCTCGATGAACCGGCGGAAGCAGCGCCGGGCAAATACGAGCCGCTCCAGATCATCGGCGATGTGCGCTACGAAGATGTGAGCTTCCGTTATGCGGAAGGCGTGCCGGCATTGAGCCACGTGACCTTGCACGCAGAGCCGGGGCAAACGGTGGCGCTGGTCGGCACGACGGGCGCGGGCAAATCGACTTTGGTGAACCTGCTCTCGCGTTTCTACCAACTGAGCTCGGGCGAAATTCTGATCGACGGCAAGCCGCTGCATTCCTACCCGCTGCGCGCTTTGCGTGAGGCCATCGGCGTCGTCACGCAGGAGAGCTTTTTGTTCAACGGAAGCATCCGCGACAACCTGCGGATGGGACGACCGACGGCGAGCGATGTGGAGCTACTCGCCGCCGCGGAAGCAGCGAACGCGAAGCCGTTCATCGATCGCCTGCCGGAAGGACTCGATAGCGTGGTCGGCGAACGCGGCGTGAAATTGAGTGTGGGCGAGAAGCAGCGCATCTCGATCGCGCGCGCGCTCTTGAAGGATCCGCCGATCCTCGTCCTCGATGAAGCGACCGCGAGCGTCGACACCACGACGGAGCGGCTGATCCAGGAAGCGCTCGAGCATCTGATGGCGCATCGCACGTGCTTCGTCATCGCGCATCGGCTTTCGACGATCTTGCGCGCAGATCAGATTCTGGTGCTGGAACGCGGGCGAATCATCGAGCGCGGAACGCACGGCGAGTTGCTGGAACTCGGCGGCAAGTACGCGCGCTTGTGGGAGCAAAGCTTCCTCGAGCCGACCGGCGATCGCGACGTCGAAGAGATCGCGGCGAAGATCTAAGCCGCTTAGACCTGCGTCCGCGATGCGGCTGCGAGATTCAGCAGGTTGTTGTGCCTATCGTCGAGCTCGCGGTAGCGCGACTCCAGCTCAGCGTAAGCGCGGCGTTCTTCGCGGAGCGCCTGCTCCAGCTCGCGAATCCGCTCTTCCACGGCGATCGACATTCCGCTCAACGCCGGACGCGTCGCCTGCTCTTCGACCTCGCTTTCCGCTTCCGCTGGAAGCGTTGCCAGCTGGTTAGCGATATCGCGAACCTGCAGCCGCGTCGCGTCGCAGGCGTTGATCAGGAACGTCTCCTGATCGATCTCGCCGAGCCGCAGGAACTCCCGGATGGCGCCGAGTGTGGTCGGTCCGTAAAGCCGCTCGCTCGTCACCTCGACGATCCAATCCATGCCGAGCTCCGCGAGCATCGGCGCTTTCATCCAGGTCGCTCCGTCGGCCGAAAGCGAATCGTGCGGCGCGACCTGCGCCGAGCCGGCCCAGACGGCAAGTTGCTCGAAATGGAGCGGACCGAAGATGGCGCCGTCGTCGTGCTTCCGCAGGAACCACTGCTGGCCGGCGGCGTTCTCCATTACTCGTTAGGCGAAGCGC
>JALYXP010000340.1 GCA_030947045.1 Verrucomicrobiota bacterium
GCACCGACCAGCACTCCGACGCCTACGCCAACACCCGTGCCGACGGCGACACCGCACCCAACCGCGACGCCCGCACCGGCCAGCACTCCTACGCCGACTCCGATTCCGCCGACCCCGACGCCAGCACCCACCGGGACACCCACGCCGGCCCCTACTCCGACGCCAACTCCCGCACGGGCCAGCTTTAGCAGCGTTTCAACAAGAGCGAATGTGCAGAGCGGCGATGACGTCTTGATTGGTGGTTTAGTGATCAGCGGCGACAAGCCAAAACGCGTGTTGCTTCGCGCAATCGGGCCATCGCTCACCGCGTTCGGCGTGCAAGGCGCACTGCGTGATCCCTTCCTCGCGATTCACAACAGCGCCGGAACGATGATCGCGTGGAACGACAGCTGGCGCGCCTACGAGTCCGCGGTCGACCCGCTCGGCAAAGCTCCTGGCGACGACGCGGAGTGCGCGATCGTGACCAGCCTCGCGCCAGGCGCTTACACCGCAGTGTTATCCGGATCCGGGGGAAGTCAGGGCGTTGCGCTGGTGGAGTTCTACGACCTCGAGCCGGACAACGGCTATATCGCGAGCATCTCGACGCGCAGCAAGGTCGGCACAGGCGACGCGGTAATGATTGGCGGCTTCGCCATCAGCGGCACCCAGTCTGCAAAAGTACTGGTTCGCGCAATCGGACCATCACTCGAAGCATTCGGCGTCACAGGCCTGCTCGCTGACCCTGTGCTCGAGCTATACAACGCGGACGGCTCACGGATTTTCGTGAACGACAACTGGGCAAGCGATCAAAAAGATCAGATCATCGCGAGCTCACTCGCTCCAGGCGATCCGCGCGAAGCGGCGATTGTCGCGACATTGCCGCCCGGCGCGTATACCGCCGTCGTGCGAGGCGCTGACAATACGAGCGGCGTCGCGCTGGTCGAGGTCTACTACGCGGGGCCGTAGCCGCCGCGAGTCGCGCCTAACGACGCAGGTCAGAAGCGAGATTCGCGATCGAGAGATGGATCTTTGATCCGCGCGCCAAAGAGCAAGAGCGAACCTGCATCATCAGCAGAGACGGGAACGGGCTCCTGCTCTTGAGGCTTGGGCCACTGAACGTTCCATGCGAGGTGGCACTTTTCGAGCGCCCAGATCGCATAGCGGGTAAGATCGAATTCCCACCAGCGCATTCCGTGAGCTGCGCAGCGCGGCTTGGCGTGATGATTGTTGTGGTAACCCTCGCCAAGCGCGGCGAGGCCAACCCAGAAGTTGTTCTTGCTGTGATCTGACGTCTCGAAACTGCGATAGCCGAACGCCGGCATATGGCAGATCGAATTCACCGCCCAGGTGACGTTATAGACGAAGAACATCGGCACGTAGAGGCACCAGAGCATCCCGGCGAATCCCAAGGTCACGAACAGAATCGCAGCCGTTAAGAGGTGCGGCACCACGTAAAACATCGGGCGTTCCCAAAGCCGGCAGTACCAGATTTTCCGTACGTCGGCGGCGTAGCGCAGCGAGCGATCGCGGAATCCCGGCGGTTTACGGACGAGCCACATCATGTGCGCGTAAGGGAAGCCGTGGATCGGGCTGTGGATGTCTTCCTCTGTGTCCGACTTGAGGTGGTGATAACGATGATCCCCTACCCACGTGACCGGATCGCCGGAGAGGAATGCCGCCGAGCCTGTGGCGAAGAAAAACTTCAGCCAAGCCGGCATTTCAAAGCCTCGATGAGTAAGATAGCGATGCAGGTAGAGCGTCGTGCCCAGGCCGCCCCAAAGATACATGCCGAGGATCACCGGCAGAAACCGGGCCTCGAATTTGGTCACGATCGCCGCAAGCCCGAGCACTTGCAGACCGATGAGGATGATAAAGAGCCAAAGATTGAGCTTGTCGTGCTTGAACATGAAGGCGGAGCGTAGAGTGAAGGCCGGGCGCTGCTGGCCAAACCGGAGAGCGGGAGGTTCGTGCGCAAAGCAACCCGCCGCAAGCGTTTTTAGTCGGACGTGTCCCAGTTCATCACGTGCGTTCTGAGGCGCCGAGCGAATTGTGCATGCACGAGCGGAAGCGGCATGGTAGAGACTGCCTGCCGGTGCGGGGTGTAGCTTAGCTTGGTAGAGCGCCTGGTTTGGGACCAGGAGGTCGCAGGTTCGAATCCTGTCACCCCGACCGCCGCTCGCGCGTGCGCGTATGAGATTTCTGATCGGACTCTGCTGTATTGCATTCACCTTTGATGCTGTCGACTTGAAGGCACAAGAGCCGCCTCTACCGACGAACGACCGTCCTGGAAGCGAAAGTCCCGCGGCGACTCCGCTACCCTCGGCGCCGCCGCCGGCGCTAATCCCTAATGAC
>JALYXP010000346.1 GCA_030947045.1 Verrucomicrobiota bacterium
AGCCAGGTGGCCGTGATGCGCTTCTTCGCCGGACTCTCCGCCGAGGAGACCGCCGAGGCGCTCTCGATCTCGCTCGAAACGGTGACGCGCGACTGGCGTCTGGCCCGCGCGTGGCTGCGGAATGAGCTAAACGCGGCGGCTTAAGTCACACGTCAGCTCAAGGCGTGAGAATTTCAACGTCAGGAGCAACGTGAACAAAATGAGACGGGTTTCTCGTGACGATGCGTTTCGCCCTTTTGCGCCGCGCAAAGGTCGCATGCAGCGAATCGTAGATGCCACCGCCCATGACGCCCCGGCTTTGCGCCTCGCTGATCGCAGTGACGTAATCGGCGACTCCAAACGCCTCCACCCGGAGTTGTTCACGAAGCGCGAGGGTCAGCTCCGACGCGATCGCCGTCGGCACCTTGTAAAAGCCCGTGAGCGTCGCGAATGTTTCCGCGAGGGCATGCGCATCGGTGAAGGCATCTTCATACGCTTCGAAGGCAGCCAGGCAGGGCGCGTGTTCGGGATGTTTGCTGAGGAGCGCGCCGACCAGGATGCCGGTGTCAAAGAACGTCACCGCTCGGAACGCCGTGCCGCTTCCACCGCGTCACTCAGGGGAATCCGCGGGACCGCGCCCGTCCAGACCTTGAGCTTACCGCGCGTCGCAATTTTGCCAGTTGAGTGGGTGGCTGCCGCTTCGAGGACGATTCGTCCTGGCGCAGCGGAAGCCTTGAGCGTTTGCCCGGGCGCGATCCCAGCGGCACGGCGCAAGTCGCGCGAAAGGACAATTCGGTTTGCGCCATCGAGGCGGATCGTAGCTGTCATGCCAAAAGTATGGCGTACTTATGGCAGACTTCCAATGTTCCCGTCATGACTCCAGAGCGCTGGCAGACGATCGAAGAATTGTTTCAGGCGACGGTCGAGCTTGCGCCAGACCAACGCGCCGCGTTTCTGCTGAAAAATTGCGCCGGAGATGATGCCTTGCGTCGCGAAGTCGAAGCGCTCCTGCTTTCGGATGCCGCGGAAGATGGCGCGATCGAAGAAATAACCACAGGCGTGGCCGCACAATGGGCGGCGAACGGTGATCGCCATGATCTCGTCGGCAAAACTCTCGGGCGTTACCAAATTCTGCGGGCCCTCGCCACTGGAGGAATGGGTGAAGTTTTCTTGGCGGAGGACACCACGCTCCACCGCAAAGCGGCTCTCAAACTCTTGCCGCGCCAGTGGACGCGGGATCCGGACCGCTTGCGTCGTTTCGAGGGGGAAGCCCGCGCCGCCTCGGCTCTCAATCATCCGAACATCATCACGATTTATGAGATCGGGGAATGGGAAGGCACGCGTTTCATCGCGAGCGAATTCATCGAAGGCGCAACGCTGAGCGAGCTAGCGCAACAGCCGCGGCTACCGGTCGCGGAGATTCTGGAGATCGGCTGCCAGGCAGCCGGCGCGCTCGCGGCGGCGCACGCGGCCAACATTGTCCATCGCGACATCAAGCCAGCGAACATCATGTTGCGCGGGGACGGCTACATCAAGGTGCTCGACTTCGGCCTCGCTAAACTAGCGAGCGCGCGCGCCCATCTGGATGCGACGGAACCCGGCCGGGTGATGGGCACGATCAGCTACATGTCGCCGGAGCAGGCGCTGGGAAAACCGCTCGATCATCGCACCGATATCTTCAGCCTCGGGGTCGTGCTCTACGAGCTCGCGACCGGGCGTCGACTCTTCGAAGGGCAAAGCGAGGCGGCGACCTATGATCGCATTCTCCACCACAACCCGCCGGTCATGCGCGACCTCCATCCGGGATTGCCCGATGAACTTGACGTGGTCGTTCGCCGCGCACTCGAGAAAGATCCCGAGCGGCGTTATCAAACGGCCGCGGAACTGCGCGCGGACTTCAGGACGCTGGCACAAGGCAGCGGTTCGACGGAGGCCGCGAAGGCGGTAGCGATCGAGCAACGCGCGGCGCGCCGCTCGCGTCACTGGCGCATCGCGGCGGCCGCGGTCGTGACGCTGGTGATTTCGGCAGCCCTGTTATTCCTAATCCGGCCCACTGGCGGTAGCCGAAGCGCAGCCGCACCTGAAACCATCCCGACAAAGTCACTCGCAGTCCTGCCCTTCGCCAACCGGAGCGGCACAGAGGAGAACGCTGCCTTCACCGACGGAGTGCAGGACCAGATCCTGACCGACGTCACCAAAATCTCGGAACTCAGAGTCGTTAGCCGCACTTCCGTGATGGCCTACAAAACAGATGCACCGCGCAATCTGCGGGAGATCGGCCAGCAGCTTCATGTTGCCTATCTACTCGAAGGCAGCGTCCAACGCATCGCCGGGAAAGTGCGGGTGAACACACAGCTAACCGAGGCGAGCAGCAACGCTCAGGTTTGGGCGGAAAGTTACGACAAGGATGTGGCGGATGTCTTCGCCATTCAGAGCGAAATCGCCCAGGCCGTCGCGTCGCAACTTCGAGCCAAGCTCTCGCCCGCGGAAAAGGCGGAGATCGAACGGCCCCCGACGTCGGACCTGGTCGCTTTCGAACTCTTCACGCGCGGCAAAACGCTCATCGAGCTCGCCCGCAGCGGCGAGGATACCGAAGCAAATTTTCGCACCGGGATCGATCTCCTGACGCAGGCCGTGCGCCGCGACCAAAGCTTCTTCCTCGCCTACTGCTACCTCGCACGTGCGCACAGCCTCATTTCACTCTGGGGAATCGACAACACCCCCGCGCGGCGGGCGCTCGGCCAGGCGGCGGTGGACAGTGCGCGCCGGTTATCACCAGACTCCGGCGACACGCACCTGGCGGCTGCGATTCACCTCTACGCCGGACTGGAGTTTGACCGAGCCCGCGACGAATTAGCCCTCGCCCAGCAGACCTTGCGCAACGACGTGCGGACCTTGGAGCTTAGCGCCTACATTGATCGGCGGCAGGGACGCTGGGAAGAATCGACGCACGCTTTCGAGCGCTGGGTCGAGCTTGATCCGCTCAACGTGGATGCGCTGAATCAGTTGGCCAGTAACTACGAAGCGCTACATCATTATGCGAAGTGGGCCGCGATCGTGGATCGCTGCCTCGCGCTGCGGCCGGACCGGATCGGCATTCGCCTTATGCGCGCCAAGTTGGACGTCGATGAACGGGCCGACACTCGGAGATACCGCGCCGTGATCGAAGGCAGGATGGAGGAGGACCCGGCCAGTGTGAAGACGCTAGCGGACGACCGGATCGAGCTCGCTTTTTACGAGCGCGACTTCACCGCCCTGGCGGACGCGCTGGCCGCTGTCGGGGAGGGTCACTATGGAAGTGACGGCGCGCGGTTCAGCCGCGCCTTCGGGGAAGGAATGCTGGCTCGCATGAAGGGCGATTCCGCCGCGGCACAAACCGCGTTTTCCGCAGACCGAATCGCGCAGGAGAAGATCGTGCAAACCCAGCCGGACTACGGCCCCGCCGTTTCCATCCTTGGGTTGATCGAGGCGGCGCTTGGCCAGAAGGAAGAAGCGCTGCGCTTGGGACGACGCGCGGTGGAGTTACTCCCGGTGTCGAGGGACGCAATCCGCGGCCCCGCCATGATCCGCCATCTCGCGATCATCGCCGCTTGGGTGGGAGAGAAAGATCTGGCGCTCGAGCAGCTGCGCCTTTACTCGAGATCGCTGGCGGCTGGTCCGCATTTCGGGCTTCTGAAATTGGACCCGATGTGGGACCCGCTCCGCGACGATCCGCGCTTTGAAGAATTCGTCGCCTCGCTCGCGCCGCCTGGCGAGGGAGAGCGACGGTAGTGCGCCGGGACGCGCTGCTAGCAGATCGCGAATTGCTAAGCTGCAGATTCTGTTCCGTCATCCTGAACCGCCGTAAGACCGTCGAAGGATCTCACGCAAACAGCTCGATCGTGCACGATGAACGAGCGAACGATGACAGGCGCGGTGTCGCTGCAGTTCCCCGCGCAACATCAGCGATCGGGTGGGAGCGGCAGTAATTCTCGGGCGTAGCCTGCTGCAGCGACCCGGTTTTCCACTCCGAGAAGCTGGTAGATGCGGCCGAGGTGTTTCTTCACGGTATTCGTAGCGATTCCGAGAATGAGGCCGATTTCGCCGTTCGTCTTACCCTCTCCCATCCAGTGCAGCACCGCGATCTCGTCGGCGCTGAGTTGGCTGAGGGCGGCGCTGGTCTCGTGCACGCAGTAGCAGCCGGAACCTTTCCGGCCGCGGTCGACCATCCACGCGACAACGCGCCGCCCGCCGCATTCCCAGCAGTGTGGGCTTGGGTCGTGTGACGCAGTCCAACGAGCGAGCAGTTCCGGAAGGTGTTGGCTGTCCCGCGCGGCAGGGAAGAAGCGGGCGAGGCAGCGCCTGGCCTCGACGCCGATGAAGTTCACGTGCCCGCACGCGGTAACCACGAAGTAGCCGTAACCGGACGGAGCGGCTGCGTTCGGCTTCGGCCGCGCGGCGGGGACAGCTCGCGCAGCGAGTGCAGATTTCGCCTTGGGAATGTGCCGATTCACGGACGGCAACCGCTGCCTGGGAACAGCCAGTGCGCTGCATTTCACGAGGGGAACTCCGGCGGGCGGGCCGGTCGGCCGCGTCCGCGCCGAAAGGAGGTATACCGGGCTAAATGGCCTCGGCACAATCCCAAACGTGTCAGCCCCTTCCCTGTTTGTCGCAACGGCTCAGTCGGATGCCGTAAA
>JALYXP010000381.1 GCA_030947045.1 Verrucomicrobiota bacterium
GTCGCGCTCTCGCTTCTCTGGTTCGGTGATTACACCGCGAAGGTGCAGTGGACGCTGACGCTGCTGATCGCCGGATGCAGCTTTGGATTCATTGCGAGTGCGCGGGAACACGTTGTCCGGCCGTTGCAGACAATGGCGAACCTGCTGGCGGCCCTGCGCGAAGGTGATTATTCGATCCGTGCTCGCGGGGCGCGACTGGATGATGCGCTCGGCGAAGTGCTGCTCGAGATCAACGCTCTCGGTGAGACGTTGCGCACGCAACGCCTCGGCGCTTTCGAAGCAACGGCGTTGCTCCGCACGATCATGGCAGAGATCGATGTGGTGATCTTCACCTTCGACCCCGAACGTCGATTGCGGCTGGTGAATCACGCGGGCGAGATTCTGCTCGGTGGCTCAATTGACAAGCTGCTCGGGCGCAAAGCGAGTGAATTGAATCTCGATGTCGTGCTCGATGCCGATGAGGATGTGCCGCTGACGCTGCCATTTCCGGGAGCGACCGGGCGATGGGGCGTGCGGAAGAGTTCGTTTCGGGAACGGGGCTTACCGCACGAGTTGGTCGTGCTGACGGACCTGAGCAAAACGCTCCGCGAGGAAGAGCGGAATGCGTGGCAACGAATTGTGCGCGTGCTCGGCCACGAGCTGAACAACTCGCTCGCTCCGATTAAGTCGATCGCCGGGAGCCTCGAGACGTTGCTGCGGCGCGATCCGCCGCCGCCAGATTGGCAGGACGACGCGCGCAGCGGGTTGAACGTGATCGCGACGCGCGCTGAATCCTTGAGCCGCTTCATGCAGGCGTATGCGCGCCTCGCACGATTGCCCTCGCCGCAGAAGGAGACGCTCGACTTAGGTCAGTTGATCGGTCGCGTTGTAGGTCTTGAGCGCCGGCTTCCGGTGCGGGTCGCGCAAGGCCCGGCGGTCACGTTGAACGCTGACTCGGTGCAGTTGGAGCAGTTGCTGATCAACATCGTGCACAACGCGGTCGACGCATCGCTCGAGACTGGCGGCGGAGTGACGATCGGTTGGCGCGGGATCTCTGAATGCGTCGAGGTTTTGGTGCAGGACGAAGGGCAGGGGATCATGAACCCGACGAACCTGTTCGTGCCTTTTTTCACGACAAAACCAGGCGGCTCAGGCATCGGCCTGGCGTTAAGCCGGCAGATTGCGGAAGCGCATGGCGGCTCACTCAGCCTTGTGAATCGGCGCGGGCGTTCGGGCTGCGAAGCGTTATTGCGACTGCCGAAATAACGCACCCGTCTCGCGTCAAGCATGGCGCGGCGGTCGTCCCACGAGCGGGACGATGCAATCCCACAAGCGGTGACTTAGCGGCGGCGCTGGTATTCAATCGTATCTTGTAAGTTACTCTGCTTCAGGTGTTAATAACCCAGCATCCCGCGGTGGCACGGCCTTTGCAATAGCACAACGGGTTCACCGAAAACTTTTGAATCCAAAGGGCGTGCCGAGTGCATCCCACAGAAGAGATCAGCCATGAAACCTACGCTCCCAAATATCCAACCCAATCGCCGGTCCCTAATCGGCAGCCAGAGCTTCGCCACAACTGACTACCAATTTCGGCCAAACTCGATGACGGATTTCGCCGAGCGCTGCCATGGCAACCCGGATCCTTCGTTCCGCGGGATCAGTGGGAACTACTTTAAGGACGAAGCGCCGGCGCACTTCGTCAGTGAAGCAGCAGTCTTCGTGTTGATCACAGTCACCGCGCTCGTGGCGATGGTCCAAGGCGTCCGCGCGGGTTTGAGCGCGTTCGGCCTCTTGTAAGCAGCGCGATTTTCATCAGAACGATGCGCCCTCAAGCACAGCCGGAAGACGAGAGCACAATCGTGCGTCCCACGGGATTTTCACAAGGCACGACCGCGATGGACGTGCCGCGCGCGGGCGTTGCAAAGAAGAAGCGGCAAAAGCGCATCGTCATGATCTCGGTGATCGTGCTGGGTCTGATCGCCGCGACATTCGCGCTCTCGCGGTTAAAGCCGGCTGTTCCGAGCATCGATCGCTCGACCGTCTGGATCGATACGGTGAAGCGCGGACCGATGGTGCGCCAAGTGCGCGGTCTCGGCACGCTCGTGCCGGAAGAGATCCGCTGGATTGCGGCGCGGACAGAGGCGCGCGTCGATAAGATCCTTGTGCGCCCGGGCGCGCACGTGGAGCCGGACACGGTGCTAGTGGAACTGACTAGCCCCGAGGTTGAGCAGGCTGCGCGCGATGCGGAATCTCAATACCGGGCCGCAGAAGCAGAGCTTACGACGTTGCGCGCCACTCTTCAGCGGGGGCTGCTCGAGCAAGAGGCGAGCGCGGCCAAGGTTCACTCTGAGTTTCAGCAGGCGAAAATGGAGAACGAGACGAACGACATCCTGGCGAAGAACGGCCTCGTTTCCGCGCTCGTACGCAAGACGTCGAAAATCAAAGCGGAGGATCTCGCCGCCCGTGATCTGATTGAGCAAAAGCGATACGACTTCGCCTCCAACAACATCGAGCCGCAGATCGCGTCGAAACAAGCGGCCGTCGATCAGGCAAAAGCGAACGCTACACTCAAGCGAGAGCAGATGGAGCAGCTAAAAGTGCGCGCTGGTTTCGCCGGCGTGTTGCAACAGCTGCCCGTCGAAGTTGGCCAGCAGGTGAAGCCGGGAGGCAACATCGCGCGCGTCGCAGATCCGACGAAGCTGAAGGCTGAAATTAAGATCGCGGAGACGCAGGCGAAAGACATTCAGATCAATCTGCCGGCCTCGATCGATACGCGGAATGGCGTTGTCGCCGGCCATGTGACCCGGGTCGATCCCGCGGTCGAGCAAGGAACCGTCCGCGTGGATGTTGCGCTCGATGGCGATTTGCCGCGTGGCGCTCGTCCTGACCTCAGCGTCGACGGCACGATCGAGCTCGAGCGCCTTGATAATGTCGTTTACGTCGGCCGCCCGGCCTTCGGCCAGGAGAACAACACCGTCGGCATATTCAAGCTCGTTCCCGATACCTCCGAGGCTGTGCGCACACCGGTAAAACTCGGCCGCAGCTCAGTGAACACGATCGAGATTCTCAGCGGTCTCGAGCCGGGCGACCAAGTGATCCTCTCCGACACCAGCGCGATGGATGCGCACGAACGCATCCGACTGAACTAACTCTCATCCCTGTCCTCCAGACCAACCCCGCACCCTTATGACCACCACTGAATCCACGATCGAACAGGCGCCGCGTACGCGCAGCACAAACGGCTCCCCCACGCTCATTAAACTCGACGGCGTCACCAAGGTTTTCCTGACGGACGAAGTCGAGACGCATGCGCTCTCCGGGATCCATCTCGACATCAAACAAGGCGAGTACGTGTCAATCGCGGGCCCATCCGGCTGCGGCAAATCGACACTGCTCTCCATCCTCGGCCTCCTCGATACGCCATCCGGCGGCAGCTATTCGCTGAAGGAAACGGAAGTCGCGAACCTGTCGTTTCCGGAGCGTGCGCGCATCCGTAACCGCGAGATCGGATTCATCTTCCAGAGCTTTAATTTAATCGGTGATCTCACGGTGTTCGAGAACGTCGAACTGCCGCTCACCTATCGCGGGATGGGCGCCAGTGATCGTAAAGCGCACGTGATCGAAGCGCTCGAGCGCGTCGGTATGGGACATCGCGCGAAGCATCTGCCGAGTCAGCTTTCGGGCGGTCAACAGCAGCGCGTTGCCGTTGCGCGCGCTCTCGCCGGCAAGCCAGCGATTCTCCTCGCGGACGAGCCGACCGGTAACCTCGATTCGCGAAACGGCGAAGCGGTGATGGATCTGCTAAAAGAACTGCACGCCGGCGGCGCGACCATCTGCATGGTGACGCACGACGTTCGTTTCGCGGAGCATGCGGACCGCACGATCCACTTGTTCGACGGGCGCGTGGTTGAAGACCGGATAGCAGCGTAGGGGGTAGCGAGTGCTGTCATGTCGGGCGAAGTCGAGACACCCAGTGGCCCTGTCACACGCGGTGCAACGGGGTTCCTCGACTTCGCTCGGAATGACGGCGCGACGAGGGAAAACCCGGCGGGTCGCCGCCGCCGCCGCCGCGCAAAATTCTTCACGCGGCCATCGCGGTCTACGGCACCCCGTCCCAGTAGCCCCTAAACCCTATGTTCCAGGAAATCCGTTTCGCTCTGCGCAGTCTTATCAAGACGCCTGGCTTCACCGCAGTCGCGATTATCACCGTCGCGCTCGCGATTGCCGCGAACACCTCCGTCTTCAGTCTCGTGAATGCGCTCCTCATCCGACCGTTGCCATTCAAAGATTCGCAAAGGCTCGTGCTGATGTTCGAGAAGTTCGCGGGCATGGGTCTCGACGCGATCCCGGTGTCGGTGCCTGAGTATCTCGATTACGAAAAAGAGCTGACGAGCTTCGAGCGCATCGCTGCGTTTAATTTCGCGAACTTCAACCTCACGGGCGGCGATATGCCCGAGCGAGTGCAAGGCGCCGTCGTCACGCCGAGTCTGTTTCCGATTCTCGGCGTGCAGCCGATCAAGGGTCGAGTCTTTAACGACAGCGAGGTCGGCGACGGCAACGACGGTGTCGTCATCGTGAGCGAGCGGCTCTGGCGGCGACGTTTTAATTCCGATCCGCAGCTCGTTGGGCAACAGCTCGCGATCAACGGCCGCAGTTTCACCGTCGTCGGCATCATGCCGTCAGCGTTCGAATTTCCGCTGCCGCTCTTCGGCATCCAGGGCGGCACGTTCGCGGAGCGCGCTGATATCTGGAAACCGGTCGCGTTCACGCAAAACGAGATGACGTCGCGCGGATCGCGCAGTTACGGAGTCGTTGGTCGGCTCAAGCCGGGTGTTACGCTCAAACAGGCGCAAGCGGAAGTCGACACTGTCATCGCCGGTTGGTTGAAGCTGCATTCGGACAACTACGATCCGTCCACGAAATTTGGAGCGTCGCTTCACATCATCCAGGATGTCGTGGTCGGGCCGATGCGGAGTGCGCTTATGATTTTGCTGGGCGCGGTTGCAGCCGTGCTGTTGATCGCGTGCGCGAATCTGACCACGATGTTGCTCGCACGGGCGGGAGCGCGTGAACGGGAGTTTGCGATTCGGCTCGCGCTTGGCGCCGGACGGACACAGCTCCTGCGGCAGATGCTTTGCGAAAGCCTGCTTCTCGCTGTCGTCGGCGGAGTCGCCGGCGTGATGCTCGCGATTTGGGGCCTCGATTTACTGCGCTCAATCGGCGCGCAAACCGTGCCACGGATCGCCGAGGTGAACCTCGACATCCGAGTGTTGCTCGTCACGCTCACCGTCGCGGTCATCACGGGGATCGTTTTCGGTCTCGTCCCCGCCTTGGCGAGCGGTAAACCAGAATTAACCGAGGCGCTGAAGGAAGGCGGCCGTGGGTCGACGACCGGTGTTCGTCGCAACCGTCTTCGCAACACGCTCGTCGTCAGCGAGGTCGCGCTCGCGCTCGTCCTGCTGGTCGGCGCAAGCCTGTTGCTGAAGAGCTTCGTGCGATTGCAGAATGTCGACCCGGGATTCAATCCCAGAAACGTGCTGACGATGGAGGTCGCGCTGCCGGTCCTGAAATATCCGAAAGGGAAACCCGTCGCCGATTTCTATGCCGAGCTTACGCGTCGGCTAAAAACCTTACCCGGCGTCGAGGCCGCGGCCTTTACCTCGATCCTGCCATTGAGCGGAACGAACAGCGACAGCTCCTTTAGTATCGAAGGACGCAACTCAATGGTTGAGAAGGCGTTCCCCGACGAGGAAATCCGCGAGATCACGCCGGACTATTTCTCAGCGCTCAAAGTTCCGCTGCTGCGCGGCCGGTTCTTTAACGAGGGTGATCAATTTGACGGTCCCGGCGTTGTCATCGTGAACGAAGCATTGGCGAAGAAGTGGTTCCCCAACCAGGA
>JALYXP010000405.1 GCA_030947045.1 Verrucomicrobiota bacterium
GGGCAATGCTCAGGGAAAAGCGCGAGCGACAAAACAAGCGACGGCAGCAGGGCGGCGGCGACCTGCGCGGTGATTAGCCGCTCGCCAGCCGGATTTGTCGAACCACCCCCCTTTTGAGTGAGCGAAAAAGAGGTCAGAGCTTACTATCGACACTTGGGGCGTCCAAAACGATCTCTGCGCGTACAAATGCACGAAATGCAGCGCTTCCCTCTTTCGAGGGATAATCAAATGCGCTCGGCTGTGGTCGAGTGGACGAAGTGCAGAGGCTTCGTCCGCAATGGCAGGCATGAAACGCCACTATTACTCCCCTCAACTCGATCGGGAATTGATCACCGTGCTCTACCACGAGGCTAAGGCGCGTCGATTGCCAATGACAAGGCTGGTGAACCAACTTCTCCGCGCCGCTTTGCGGTATGAGGGAGTGCCCGACGAAGGAACTCACACGGGAAATCAGACTTCGCCGCTGACACTTCGGTGAGCCCATGGGGGAAGCCTACGGGGTCGGAGCTTACTATCGACAGTCCTTCCTACGTTCCTGTTTTCGTGATTGATTCAATTTTCGACACCCCGGCAACTTGCTGGTTGGCGGCCCTGCGTGCTTTGCGGAGGTCTTAGCTCCCGCTCAGGATGACCGTGGGGGCAGACCTGATGCGCTTCGCTCGCCGCGGTTTGACGCATCCGGCACGCTGACGAGGACTCAAATCATGTCGTCGGAGCGGCACTGAACTCCTCCGGAGTCGTCAAATATGCGACTCAGGGGGTCGTGCGATCGCGTTCGGACGCTGCAAAAGTCTGTTTGCGAAAGTGAAAACCCTGACAGGATATCGCGAAACCCAGACGGGACTTTGGTTTTCGCTGGTAGCGGATCCCAATCCCTATGTCGCTTTTCCCGATCTCCATGTTGCGGTTGGCTTTCGCTGATGGGATTTCCGTTTTCGCTAACCGGATTTTCACTTTCGCGGTTGGGATCTCGCGAAAGTCCAATGGGATTTTGAATTTCGCAGGCTGCGAAATCCAACAGCAAGGTCGCATTTTCAAATCCCAAGGTCGCTTTTCCATTTCTCCAGGTAGAGATTTCAAACCCCGACATCGCTTTTTCGTTTCTCCATGTCGCATTTGAATTTCGCGGTTGGGATTTTCACTTTCGCGGTTTGAGCTTTCGATTTCGCTGTCCGGATTTTGATTTCCGCTGGGAGCGAAGCCCAAAACCTTCCTGGATTATCGCGCGGCTCTCCACCGGGATCTATTCCGCTGGTAGCGGATTATTTTTACCTAACAAATAATATCGTTCTCGCGTGCCTTGGCATGACGGTCGCTATATCGCTGGCCCGCGGCAGGGCCCCAAAGAAACCAGCCCGGCCGCTGGCCAGGATTATTCCGGGCGCGGTAACTCTTCTATCTGCGCGTTTGCTATCCGGTTCGCCCCGTTTGCTGTTGCTGACAGATTCCGCTCCCGAGATGACGACAACACCCTCGGCGGTTACAAACCGCCGCTACAGAGAACACTTCTGGTGAAAGAGCAAAGGGCCAGAGTTTACTATCGACACTCCTTCCGCCGTTCCTGTCTCCGTCGATTAATTCAATTCACGACATCGCGGCAACTTGCTGGTTGGCGGCTGATTTGAAGAAGTGCTCGCTGAGTCAAAGTTCGCGATCACGAGGTGCAATCACCAGCACGCGAGGGCGCGTGCGCTCCCCGGAAAAGCCAGTAACGTGCGCGCATGAAGCGGACGGTCGAGGTGCTTAACGAGCTGGAACGCGCGGGCGTGTTCGCTCGCTACGCGATTGGCGGTGCGATGGCGGCGACGTTCTACGCCGAGCCTTTGCTGACGTTCGATCTGGACGTCTTCGTGCTGCTCACGCCCTCGCCAGCCGGATTGATCACGCTGACGCCGATCTATGATGCACTCCGCGTACGCGGCTACGCGGAAGAGAGCGAGTGTGTCTCCATCGAAGGTGTGCCGGTGCAGTTTCTGCCTGCGTATAATGAGTTGCTCGAGGAGGCGCTTCGCGAAGCGGCCGAGACGGACTACGACGGCACCCCGACGCGCGTGCTCGGGCCGGAACATCTCGTCGCCATCTGCGTGCAAACCGGCCGGGACAAGGATCGTGAGCGGGTGCGGCTCCTGCGCGAGCAGACGTCGCTCGATCACGGTTTGCTGGACGCGGTGCTGTGCCGCTATGATTTGATCGGGCGATGGAACACCTGGACACCATAGATCCTGCGGTCGCGGCGATCTTCGCTGCGAAAGCGCGCCGTCGCCGGCAGCTCGCGCAGATGTCGTTTCCGGAAAAGGTCGCGGCCGTCGTGCGGCTCCAGCAGATGGCGGCGCCTGTGCTGCGGGCCCGCGGGAAAACCGCGACGCCGTGGCGTTTGCCGGATGCTGCGAGTGCTCCGTGTGCATCTTCGCGATCGCACGAGTCTTAGCTTCCGCCGTCGCGTCT
>JALYXP010000446.1 GCA_030947045.1 Verrucomicrobiota bacterium
GCCGCGCCTCATCTCCATCCATACCTGGACTGACCCGCGTCGCGTCGGCCCACATAATCCCGATGCGTGGATCTGGCGAAACGGGGAGCTCCGTCAAATGCGCGATTATCTACCAGATGAAAAACTCCCCCGCGGCGGGTCGTTCCGTGCCGCGGATGTTCCCCAGCTCACCGAACTGGCTAACGAGTTGTGGACGCGCGGCCGCTAAGCACCAGCTCAGCTAGTCGCAGGTCTGCCGGATACGTGATCTTGAAATTGTACTCCTCGTTAGGCACAAGGACGACTTTATGCCCAAGGCGTTCAACCGCGGACACTTCGTCTGTGATCGGCACTTTCTCCGTCGCGACTCGCGCATACGCTCCGATAAGCAATTCGCGCTTAAAAATCTGCGGCGTCTGCATGGCATAGACCCCCTCTCGTTGAACCGATCCGGACACGACCCCGTCGCGATCTGCGCGCTTTAACGTGTCGGCGACGGGCGCCGCCAGCGATGCCGCGCCATGAGTGCGAGCCGCTTCAAAGACGAGCTCGATCTCGGCGGGGGTGACCAGCGGGCGCGCTGCGTCGTGCACGGCGACGAACTCCGCTGTGGCGTCAAGGCGGAGCAACCCTTCGTTCACAGAATCCTGCCGGTGCGTTCCTCCGGCAATCACTTCCCGCACTTTCGTGAACGAGTGATCCGCGACTAGCGCACGCAGTTCTGACAGGCGGTCAGCGCGTCCGACCACAATGATGTCGTCGACGGATTCCGTTTCCTCGAAGGCAACGAGGCTGTGCGCGATGATCGGGCGCCCCGCGAGGAGCGCGAACGTCTTGTCGAATCCCATCCTCTGGCTGCTCCCGCCAGCGACGATGATGGCGGTCAGCATGCTGGCCTCGGCCGCTTAAGCGCCCAGCTGTCGCTGCACTTCCTGGCTCAGGCTTTTGCCATCAGCGCGTCCGGCGAGCTTCGTCTGCAAGGTCTTCATCACTGCGCCCATTTGTGCGCGCGAGGTCGCGCCTGTCTCTGCGATCGTCTCACGCACAGCTGTAGCCAGTTCTTCCGCGCTCATCGCTTGCGGCAAATATGTGGAAAGTAGCGCCAGCTCTTCATTCTCTTTCGTGGCCAGCTCTGGTCGCCCGCCTTTTTCGAAACTCTCGATCGAATCCTGACGTTGCTTGACCTGTTTGCGGATCACTTGCGTCGCTTCTGTATCGTCGAGCTCGCCGTCGGCTCCCGACTTTTCGATCGCCGCGTACTTCATCGCGGATTTCAGCATTCGGAGAACGCCGAGCTTAGCGGCGTCCTTCGCGCGCATCGCATCTTTTAAGTCCGAGTCGATCTGTTGCTGCACCGTCATACCGTCACGCTAAAGTCCCGCAACCTCGCAGCGCAAGCTTCGACCGACGCGACGTCGCTCACGGTCATGACATCGACACCTTTGCGCGTGCGCTGCAGCAAACCGGCGAGCACGCCGCCGGGCCCGAGTTCGATGAACAAATCGCAGCCCCGCGCGAGCAGCCACTCCATGCAATCGGTCCATCGCACGGTGCCGGTAACCTGATCCTGAAGCGCCCGCCGGATATCTGGCAGCGACTCGACGACCGTTCCAGTGACGTTGCTGGCAACCGGAAAGGTCGGCATTTGCAATGTCGTTTCCAGCAAAGGCCCAGCGAGCGCGAGATACGCGCTATTCATCAGGCGCGAGTGATATGCGCCCGCGACATTCAAGAGCGTCGCACGCCGAATGCCGTGTTCCTTTGCAAGACTCACCGCCAGCTCGACCTTCGCCGCTTCGCCGGAAACGACGATCTGACCCGGCGCGTTCAAATTCGCCACATCGACGTCTGTGTCAGCCGCGAGCGCACGGACAGCGCTTTCATCCGCGCCGATCATCGCCGCCATGGCTCCCGCCGTGTCGTCGCAGGCGATCTCCATCAACCGCCCGCGTTGCTCGACCAGTCGCAACCCCGTCGCGAAGTCGAAAGTGCTGGCCGCGGCGTGGGCTGTCCATTCGCCTAACGAGAGACCCGCCGCGGCTTCGATCGCAAATTCGCCAGCTGCTTCGCGCAGTGCCGCGAGACAGGCCAGTCCATGCACATAAAGAGCAGGCTGGCAGTTTGCGGTCTTCGTTAGTTCTTCGAGCGGACCTTCCCATGTAAGACTGCTTAGCGGGCGACCAAGCACTTGATCAGCGTTCCCGAAAAGCTCGTTCGCCGACGCATACGTTGCGGCGAGCTCACGCCCCATCCCGACAACCTGGGCGCCCTGTCCGGCAAACAGCAGTGCTATTTTTTTCATCACTTTTAGCTAAGCGCGATCTAAACGGCGCGCGAATCGGGCCGGGCCAAAATTAACCAAAAAGATCGTGCAGAATGTTCTTGTTGTTTTCTGACAGAATCGTCATGATCGCGGCATGAGCCAACATACATACACACACAGTCGGTTCGGTTTAGCATCGTGTGTTGCTGTGGCCGCGGGGCTTCTGCTCCTCGGGACCGCATCGGCACGCGCGCAGTGGGCGTCAAAACCGGCGCCACCACTCCCGCATTCGCTCCTGGATCAGGCCCAGTCAGGATCCGTCCTGCTGAACCTCGTCTTCGATCAAGGCGGGCACGTCAGAGAGGCGCAGATCGTCCGCAGCAGCGGGGTCGCGGGATTAGACAAAGTTGCGCAACAAGGTGCGCTCCGCTGGCGCCTTGACCCAAGCGCGATGCAGGCATCGGACACCAGCTCCGGTCGCCAGCATTTAGTGAAGTTTTTCCAAAACGCGAACGTCTCGCGCCGGGTCGAGCCGATTACCGCGTTCTGGAAAGAACTGTAAGCGCTGCTCCCCCGCAGAGCTGATTGTGCCGCGGCAATCCCGCCGCGGCGCCGCATGAGGCGCTAAGCCTCTCTTCTGTAGCGGCGGTGTGTCACCGCCGAATCGCGGACGCCCGCCCCTGCCTCCGCGGCAATTTTAAATTCGTAGCGGGTGCACGAACGCCGCCCGGTCGCCATCGTTCCGCGCGATCGGCTCCTGCCGATCCACGGTCCAGCACATGTTAGATCGCGCCCGCAAACTCGATTCATCCTTTACGCGCCACGACCGCAGGTTAGCCGCCCACTCGCAGCTACGCCCAACTCAAACAGCGAGAATCACAGACTGACCCCTTCTGCTTCTCCCCGAACTATTCATGCGGCACTTTGGCGGGGAGACGCGGGATACCACCTAACGAGACCAAGGTCAGCTGCGGAGAAAGCGCGCTTTGCTCGGAGTGGAGATGTTGAAGTCACGGGAGAGGTAAGCGCACGGCGGGTAGCCGTCAGCTGCATCACATGGTTAGAGCGCAAACGTCGCAGCTCACAAGACTTCCTCCGAAAAGCTGCCGAATGATCTGACGTCGCGCCAATAGCAACGATAAAAAAGGTGTGAGACGGTGCGCCTAAAGAGGTGGGCGCTCCTGAAAACAGGATTTATGGCCGTAGCCGTTCTGACGCCCCGGAACAAAGACCTCGAATCCGGTACTCGAACCAAGGCTGCACCGCTCACGAACAGAGAATATCACGCGAGACGTGACCGCCAAGCGCAAAATGTGCGCCCCGCATGACATGCACGGATAGGAGTAAGAGCCGCTGGAACAGCACCACCGAGCCACCGGAAGAGGAAGCGCTGCCAAAAATCAGGCTAAACAACAACCAACAAACCAATGAACTAAAACCAAATCAATCCCCACGCCACGCTTGACTACCTACATAGGGGTTAGATGACATTGGTAAACGCGGACAGCGGGTCTAAGGGAACATTCTCCTTCCGGCGATACGCTTGTATCGCTCGCACGCGGTCGTCGCCGCCGTCTCCTTCAACCAATATGTCTAGCACGCCTTCTGCCGGGAGGTCGTAACGAAGCGATCGACCAATCCGCTGTGCTGGAGGCCCAAGGCGCTCAATCAGCTCAGCCAACGTCGTGCGTCGAGTGATAAAGCGGAACTCATATGGTAAGCGCTCTGGCGGCCACGCTGCTGGGTCCGGAAAAGTGCCAAGCGCTCCACCATCCGTGTCGATGTCGCGACGGCGTACAGCTACAAGCCCCCCAGCCCAAGTCAGAGTAAGGACTATGAACGTGACCTGCCCGAAACCCGGCGCGAAATATCCGACGACGACCGCGGCAAGTGCTGCGACAACCGCGCCAACTGCAAAGGTTATCGCATAGCGGATAATTCGCTCGGGCGTTGTCATCTAACGAGACACAAGATCAGCGACCGCTGGCGAGGGTGCGTGTGGCTGCGAGTAAGAGGTTGTAGCTATCATAAGCTAGGCATCGGAGCGGCCAGCGGTTCGCTGCATCGCCTAGATGACATGTAAGGGGTTGCCGGGTGCGGGGGTTGGACTCTACACCCGACAAATATGAATAATGAGTTATTAGACTCAGAGTGTCCTCACTCGAGGGAACCCGCGGGCAGTTTAATGTCCGCAC
>JALYXP010000448.1 GCA_030947045.1 Verrucomicrobiota bacterium
GTCCAGTCGAAGCGAAGACCGCGATGCCGATGCTCCAGGTGATGAGACCGCCCGCGAGCGGATGCAACCAGCGCGGAAGCACACGCGCCTTCCGCGCTTTCAGGCGCAGCGTCAGTGATCCGCGTTGAAAGAGAATGCCGATGAGCGCTGCGAACGCCGCCGCGATCGGCATGAGCAAATAGCCACGCCAGGTCGGTTCGTTGATCGCCGGCAGGAGGAACGCCGGCTGCGCGCCGATGAACGCATGCACGACAAATGCGCCAATAACCGATGCGAGTAGCACCGCGCCTAACGAGCGGCTGTTCAGATCGCCGATAATTTCCTCGAGCACGAACGCGACCGAAGCGAGCGGCGCGTTAAACGCTGCCGCCAGTCCCGCCGCCGCTCCGGCAGCGCTGGCCGCGCGTCGATTCTGCTTCGAAACGCCAAGCACACCGGCGAGACTGGAGGCGAGATTGCTCCCGATCTGCACCGTCGGTCCTTCGCGCCCGAGGCTTTGTCCGCCGCCGATGCTGAGGATGCCGGCGACGAATTTAATCGCGGCGATGCGACGCGGGGCGTGTCCGAATTCCTTCCAGAACTGGAGCTTCACCTGCGGGATGCCGCTGCCCGCCGCCTCCGGGCAGAACGAGTTCAACAACCAGCCAACGAGAAGCGAAGTGACGACGACCACCACGAAAGTGATCTCCGCGAAACGCACGAAACCTCCACCTGCCGGCATTTTGAAGCACCGCTCGTGCAGCCAATTGATCGAGAGCTGGAACGCCACCGCGGCGAGGCTCGCGACGAGCCCGTACAGGCACGTGCCGATGACCGGCCGCGCCTTGTCATGAAAGCGATGAAATTCTGCGGAGAGGCTCGCCACGCAAAGTGATCGAACGGCGTTCGCACGGCGACCGCAAGCGCAGATTCACGCGCACCGCAGCATTACGCCTTGAAGATCAAAACAACAGGAGCGTGATCACCACGATCGGCAGTGCGCAGATGATCAGCACCATGTTGTTGCGCGGGCCGCGTTCGGCCGGGACAAGGTGATCCGCCCTGATCATGCCTTCGATCTTCTTCAAGTGCCGCAGCACATACACAAAAGCGGCAATCACAGCCACGAGGGGGTACGTGTTCAGATACATGAGCCCGAACTGCGGATCATAAAAGCGCGTGATCAAGCAGCCACAAACAGAGCCGCCGCGAGCAGCGCGACGGCTCTGTCGTTAGACTTGCGATGTCTTAGTTGAGCTTGTAGGCCTCGACCAAACCAATTCCAGTTCCGCCGTTGCTTCCGCGCAACACGCTGGTGTAATTGCCCGGACGGAAATCACCCACGATCGCCGCTTCCCGCGAATCGGAGGGAGCGAGAGTGGTCGCCTGAATCTCGCTGGATTGAGTGTCCATCCAGTTATTATTGAATCCGATGCGGGTGCCGTTCGCGTCGAACAATTCCAACACCGGATCGGCCAGAGTCCCGGCCACGGGTGCTCCATTGACCATGATCGATGGACCAAGGCCGCGGACGATGGCGCGGGCCGAATCCGGACCGCCGACGATGAAGCCGGCGATCATCACATTGTCGCCGGTTTCGACTTTGCCGCGGGTCGCGATGTTACGCAGCTTCGCCCCGGACGATTGGCTACTGTCGTAAACTTCCACCAACCCGACGCCGCTGGCGCCGTTTTTTCCGCCAAGAATCGCGGTGTAATTGCCCGGCATCAGTGTGGCCACGATGGCGGATTCCGCGTCGTTTGACGGGGCGAGCCCGGTCGCCATGATGCCGGATTCCTGCGAATCTCTCCAGTTATCGTTCACCGTGATGGTGCGGCCATCGCCCGCGTGCAGTTCCAGGGTCGGATTCGCGAGCGCTCCCGCGACCGGCGTGCCATTCACGGCGACGGACGGCCCGAGGCCGCGAATGACCACGCTCTTCGAAGTCGTTCCGTCGATGATGAAACCGGCGATCCCCTGGTTGTCTCCGGTTTGTACCGAGAGACGAGTCGAGCTGTTGAGAAACAAGTTGTTAGATCCGACTACACCGGTAGGCGCAGGAGTGGGCGTCGGCGTGGGCGTTGCCACTGGCAACAGCTCGCCAGAAGCGACCGGGAGAACGACTTTGTATCCGGGCATGCCGTCGATTTCACCGGGCGTGCCCGAACCGGCAGTGGAAGTGACCAGCAGGCCGTGGATCACGATCTCGCGTAGATCGAGCGGGAGAAGATTGTGGTACTGCCGGCGCTGATCCTGATTGCTCAAATCGAAGACGTAAAGTTGATCGAAGATTTCGATTCCGCCCGGCGCGGTCGGGAAGAAAGCAGGATTCAAGTTTGGGTTGTCAATCGGCGCGGTGCCGTCGGGCGGCGCCTGAGTTTGCGGTGAGGTCAGATTAATCAAAACCGGACCGTAGGTGGCCTGGCCTTCCGCGACTTCGATGAAGCCGTCGCCATCTTTATCGGTGGCGATCGTGGGGCTGAACGAATCGGTCGCCGTGCCGCCTTCGCCGGAGAAGAACGGGCCATTCATCCCCATCGTCGGCTGCACGGTGAAGTTGCCGTGGATGTGTTGCGGGTGCGGCAGATCCGGGGTCAGACCGCTGGCGTTGATTTGCACCCGGATGGTGGGTCGCATCGCGTCGGTGTCATCGAGCGTGACCATGGCGCTGCCGCTAACGCCAGAGCCGTTGAGCGGATTAAACTTGGGGATTTTGTATTGTGTGATCCCCGCGAACGCGAGTGATGGCGCGATGACTGCGCCGAGTAAAAGTGAAGTAAAACGTAATATCATGTGTTGTCCCTGGTTTGCCGAGCGCGCAGTAATTGCGCTGTTCCGCGATGAAGCGGGTCTCGGAATGAGCCGCTCTTTGCACGTGATACGCGGGAGAGGATCGAAACAGATGCGACTGCTACGGCTGGTCTATGATCTGCGTCATAGAGCGATTAAATGAACCCTGCCTTTGCGTCGGGACGACCGGCGAATGGGCCGCATCCTTCAACTTCTGCGGCGCGATGATTTTTATCTGACGCCGACGCGTTTCGATGATCCCTTTTTCGCTCAACCGAGTAGTCGCCCGGATGGCAGATTCCACCGTCGTCCCCGCCAGTTGCGCCAGCGTGCGCCGCGTATGGGGAATTTCATCGCCAA
>JALYXP010000014.1 GCA_030947045.1 Verrucomicrobiota bacterium
TCGCCGCTCC
The DNA here is from genome assembly GCA_030947045.1 of Verrucomicrobiota bacterium. Classification (GTDB taxonomy): domain Bacteria; phylum Verrucomicrobiota; class Verrucomicrobiia; order Chthoniobacterales; family UBA10450; genus JACCTI01. The sequence continues at coordinate 11 of JALYXP010000014.1, forward strand.
TGCCGAGCTCGCGCTGATTGATTCGCGCGCTCTTGCCCCGCCCCGCGAAACGCAAAGCAACCTCTCGGCCGACGAATTCGAACGTCGCGTCGATCGCGCGAAAGAATACATCGCCGCCGGCGACGCCTTCCAGGTCGTGCTCTCGCAACGATTCGAGACAGAATACGCCGGCGATCCGCTCGATCTCTACCGCTGTCTGCGCTTGGTAAATCCATCGCCGTACATGTTTTGCCTGAACTTCCGCGGGAAGTTTTCGCTCGTCGGCAGCTCGCCGGAAATGCATGTGCGCGTGACCGACGGCGCGGTGCAGATCCGCCCGATCGCGGGCACGCGTCCGCGCGGCAAAACGCTGGCGGAAGACGACGCGAACGCCGCCGAGTTACTGGCTGATCCGAAGGAATGCGCCGAGCACGTGATGTTGATCGACCTCGCTAGAAACGACGTCGGTCGCATCGCAGAGATCGGCAGCGTGCGTGTGACGGAGCAGATGGGAATCGAGCGCTACAGCCATGTCATGCACATCGTCTCGCACGTCACTGCGCGACTGCGCGCCGACAAAAACGCCTTTGACGTGATGCGCGCGACGTTCCCGGCCGGCACGGTTTCCGGTGCGCCAAAGGTGCGCGCCATGCAGATCATCAGTGAACTGGAAGGGACGAAGCGCGGATGTTACGCCGGTGCGGTCGGCTATTTCGGATTCGATGGCGGACTTGATTGCTGCATCGCGCTTCGCTCCGTCGTTCTGAAAGACGGGCGTGCTTACGTCCAGGCGGGCGCGGGGATTGTAGCCGACTCTGTTGCCGCTTCCGAATATCGCGAGACGGTGAACAAGGCGCGGGCGGTGATCGAAGCGATCGGCCGCGCGTCCGACCTCTCCTCGCATGCTGCTGATCATCGATAACTACGATTCGTTTACCTACAACCTCGTCCAGTATTTCGGCGAGCTGGGCTGCGAGGTCGTCGTGAGACGCAACGATGAGATTTCCGTCGCCGAGATCGCGGCGTTAAATCCAGAACGCATCTGCATTTCGCCCGGTCCGGGACGACCGGAAAGCGCCGGGATCAGTAACGATGTCATCCGCGAGTTTGGCCCCGTGAAACCGATCCTCGGCGTATGTCTCGGGCATCAATGCATCGGCGCCGTCTTCGGTGGGGAAGTCGTGCGCGCGCCGCGACTGATGCACGGGAAGACTTCCTCAATCGAACATCGGAGCTGCGGCGTCTTCGCCGATCTGCCGATTGGATTTCCGGCGACCCGCTATCACTCGTTAGTCGTGCGACGCGAAAGCCTGCCGGCGTGCCTCGAAATCACAGCCGAGACCGATGGCGAGATCATGGGTTTGCAACACCGCGAATTTCCGATTCATGGCGTGCAGTTCCACCCGGAATCGATCCTGACCGCGGCAGGCAAGCAGTTGCTCGCGAACTTCCTCGCGCTCTGACGTGTTCGCAGAAACCACCTCTGAACAACAGCTGTCATTCTGAGCGGAGTGCAAGGAACGCAGCGACTGGAACGGAGTCGAAGAACCCCGTTTGAATTACCAGCGACGTCGCCCGGACGTGCCACGGGGTTCTTCGACTGCGCTCGCAGGCTCGCTCCGCTCAGAATGACAGTGTGAGCTGACCTTCTCGTTTCACCTGAAGCTTCACAGCGCCACCGCCGGCGCGATGACCTCGTGAATCGCGCGGATCTCGCCGACCATCTGTTCGTACTGCTGCAGCGTCAGCGCCTGCGCCGCGTCGCATAACGCCATCTCGGGTTCGTTATGCACTTCGATGATCACGCCGTCCGCGCCGACCGCCACGGCGGCACGGGCGAGCGGAGTCACGAGCTGGTTCTTCCCCGTTCCGTGGGATGCATCCACGATGATCGGCAAATGTGAGATCGCGCGCACCGTCGGGACGGCAGCAAGATCTAATGTATTGCGGGTATGTTGCGCGAACGTTCGGACACCCCGCTCGCAAAGCACGATCTGATAATTTCCCTCCGCCATGATGTATTCGGCGGCGAGCAGCCATTCTTCGATCGTCGCAGCGATGCCGCGCTTTAACAGGACCGGTAAATGCGAACGTCCTGCGCGACGCAGCAGCGTTGAGTTCTGCATATTGCGAGCGCCGATCTGGATCATGTCCGCATACTTTTCGACGAGATCGACACCTTCCGAGTCGAGCGCTTCCGTCACAATCTTGAGCCCGAATTCTTCGCGGACGTCGGCCATAATCTTCAGCCCTTCCTCTCCGAGACCAGGGAATTCGTAGGGAGAAGTCCTTGGCTTAAAGGCGCCGCCGCGGAAGAAACGCGCGCCGCTACCATGCACCGCTCCAGCGACCGCGAAGGCCTGCGCGCGCGTCTCGATCGCACATGGGCCGGCGATGATCGCGAGCTCGTCGCCGCCGATCGTCGCATCGTCCACGTTCACGATTGTCTGGTCGGGATGCAGATCGCGCGTGACCAGCTTGTACGGTTTGCTGACGCGAATGGCTTCCGCCACGCCGGGTAGATTTTCGAATCGCGTCGGATCAACCGCACCACGATTGCCGGTGATGCCAATCGCCGTTCGCGTTGCGCCCGGCATCACGTGCGGACGCAGGTCGAGGTCTTCCACGATCGCGACGACGTCGGCAATCTCGCGCTCGGTCGCGCCGCTTTTCATTACGATCAACATGCGCGCGAAATTTCGGCCACGATCAGCTGAATGTCAGGCAGCTTTGGTAATGTCGGCAGCAGGCCGCCACGCTTCACCGCGCCAAGACGTGCCCGAGTTCCAACCGTGCAGAATCTCGGCGATGATTTCGACCGTCTCGACGATCGTGACGCCGGAACGATTGAAGAACCTGTTGCCGTCAGCATACGCGACATGGCCGCTCGCGACGGCGCGCAGCTCAGACCATCCGGGCAGCGCTTGCAGCGTGGCATTTTCGGCAACGCTTCTCTCCAGTCCGAAACCGCAGGGTGCGATGATCAGAAAATCCGGGTCTGCTTCTCGC
>JALYXP010000034.1 GCA_030947045.1 Verrucomicrobiota bacterium
ACGAGCCAGTCGATGCGAAGGGCGCGCTCGCCGAGATACCAGCGGCCGATTAACGCCACGTAAATCGGCGCAGTGTATTGCAGAAAAATCGCGTTTGCCGCGGTCGTCATACGCGTGGCGAAGACGAATAAGGCAACGGTCAATGCATAACCAATCGCTCCCCCGATTTGCGCGCGAGAGAAGCTGAATTTCGGCCAGCCGATACAAGCGAGCATCACTGGAATCGCGATCGCGCTGCGACCGCCGGCGATCGCCATCGGATGCCAATCGATCGATTTGATCAGCACGCCGCCCAGGCTCCAGAGGACCGCTGCGAGCAGCAGAAAAACAGGAGGCAAAAAGCGGTGCCGCATCGCGCCGTTTTACGGACGCAATCCGCGCACCGCAAGCGACGGATGCGCGCTTAAACCACGCCGGAAATATGAGGCGTCGCGCGATTCTCGCTCCGCGCATGCACGGGCGCGATTTTCACAACGTTTTCGGGGTCGTAGTCGATCAGTTTCAGCCAGTCTTCGGTGATGTCGCTCGGCGGGAAGATGTCGTTCTCGGTGAACTCCGCTTCGAATGCGAGCCGCAGATCCGCCTCGCTAATCCCCTCGCCCGCACCATCGGCATCCACAGTTGCAATCGCCCGTTTGATCGCAGTCGACTTCGCGCGCTCGACGATCGAGGCAATGATCGCGCCGCTCAGCAAGTCGCTACGGTAGAGGACTTCCTTGCGGCCGCTGCGCAGCGTCACCTCCAGAAACTTGTTCTCCTCGCGTCGCGCGAACTGAGCATCGACGAGGCGTTCCACCATTCGATCGAGCGCCTCGTGCAAGCCGGCGGCCTCTTTCGCAAGCACGCCTTCGTAGGGCAGATCGTCAGTCAGGTAGATGCGGTAGATCGCACGCGCGCCCTCTTTGTTCGGGCGGTTCACCTTGATCTTCCGGTCAATCCGGCCCGGACGGAGAATCGCGGGGTCAATCAGATCAGCGCGGTTCGACGCAAGAATGATCACGATTTCCCCCAACGAGTCGATGCCGTCCATTTCGGAGCAGAACATCGGCACCAGCGTCGAAAGGATGTTCGAGTAACGCGAGGCGCGGCGCGTGCCGAGGATGCTCTCCGCCTCGTCGATAAACAGAAACGGCAGGAACCCTTCGCGGCGTTTTTCGCGCGCGGTCGCGAAAATTTCACGCACGATCCGTTCGGACTCGCCGACCCACATGTTCAGAATTTCCGGTCCTTTGATGTGCATGAAATATTCGCGCATCTCTTCGCCGGTCTTCTCGCGCAGTTGCTTCGTCAGATTGTAGGCGGTCGCTTTTCCGATCAGCGTTTTGCCGCAGCCCGGCGGGCCGTAAAGCAGAAATCCTTTCGGCGTCGCGTGCTGATATTTCTCGAACAGTTCGGTATGGATAAGCGGTAACTCGATTGCGTCCCTGATCGCGGCGAGCGCTTCATCCTGGCCGCCGACTTTTTCCCACGGCAATTCCGGCACTTCATCGAGGAAATGCTCCCGCGACTCCGCTTTCGGCAACGCCTCCAGCGCCATCCGGTAACTCGAATCCACGCGCACTTCGTCGCCAGATTTGAGCGCCATCTTCGCCACTCCCGCTGAGCGCTGCAGGATCGTCGATTGCATCCCATGTTCGCCGCCGACGCGCAGCCGGTCTTTCCCGAGCACTTCCGTGACCTTCGTAACCGGACCCGCCACTTCCGGTCCGAGATCGCCGACGATCACGTAAGCTTCATTCACGAGAACCCGCGTGCCCTTCTGCAAATCACGAATGCGAATCCGCGGATCAACGTTGCAATAATAATCCGATCCACCAACCACGATATGCGCCGTATCACGCGACGGGCTGCCAAGAAAAGTGCCGATCCGATTCGCCGGCGAGGTTACCTTTTTCACGACCTCCTCGAGCTTCTCGATCATCTGCCGGGCGTCATCGACCATCTGCTCCTGGTCGGCGATGCCTTCGCGCAACGCGTACAACTCCGCGCGCAGGGGCGCATTCGGCGGGAGCGATCCGACGATCGTGTCGAACACCTGCAGCACGCTCATTCCCTCCATCCCGGAGACTGCGCCGAACCGCTCAAGATCGTCGTGTGATTCGTCTTCCATACTCAATTCAACAGCCGCCGAGACAATACGTTTCCGAGACTCCGTGCGCAACGCGCCGCGGGGAAAAAGAGGTTGAAGGCGCGATACCTGCGCCCTACCCTGCCACTCGCTTTTCGCGAGGAGTCATAGCTCAATTGGTTAGAGCGCCGCCCTGTCACGGCGGAGGTTGCGGGTTCGAGCCCCGTTGACTCCGGTTTTTCCATTCCTTGCACCTGAAATTCCGGCAGCTTCCAGTCTCAGGCGAACGCCGAGCCGTCCGTGCTACATGAACGCATTCCGCCTCGCGACCCTGCTGCTGTTCGCAACCATCGCTGCGGCCGCGGCCGAGTCGATTCTGCCCTCCGCCGAAGGCACTACTTGGGATTACGAGGCGCGCGAGCAACCGCTAAATCCTGAGGGATCGAAGCGCGTCGTCGTTCGCATTTCCGGGATCGAACGCGTTGGCCCGAAAGACCTGCTCAAGCTGGAAACGCGAGTCGACGACACATTGACTCGGACGGAACTGATTAGCGTGGATGAGACCGGGGTGCATTGTGCGCGCCGCACGCTGGCCGAGGGCAAGGAGGTTTCATTCGACCCGCCGCAAACACTCGTGCCCGCACCGTTAAAAGAAGGCGCGACGTGGGAGCTGGACGATCGCGCTGCTGGCATCGACATGCATCAGCAGTTCACCGTCGTGGCGCAGGAAACCGTCACGGTGCGCGCCGGCACGTATCACGCCTTCCACTTGCACTGTGAACAACCGTGGCCTGTCGCCACATCCATCGACCGATGGTTCGCTCCGGGCGTCGGCTGCGTGAAAGATGTAACCGCGACCCGCGGACCGAATGGACGTCTGCTAAACCGCGTCACGATGGAGCTGAAGAGTCTTTCGAAAACTGCTGCCCCGACTCCTTCAGTCGCGCCCACTCCGGCGCCGGAACCGACTACAACGCCCGGCCGGCCGCGCATCAGCGTGGGCGTCGCTGCTGAGCGCGACGGCGAACCGCAGACCGAGTTCCGTTCAGACATTCCAAATATCTTCGTCCGTTGGAGCGGCCAGGAGTTACCGATCGACACCGCAATTCGGGTCGCCTGGGTTGCAGAAGATGTCGGCGATCTTGCGCCGCACGACTTCGTGGTCGACGAGACGCACGCGACGGTGCGACAGCCGAATTACAGCGCGCGCTTTACGCTCTCGCGGCCGCAGGATGGCTGGGCCGAGGGCAAGTATCGCGTCGATGTTTACGTAAACGACGACCGGGTCGCGAGCGTCCCTGTGACCATTCACGACTAACGCGCACGACAGCGCCGGGCGGCCTGCCGAGAGTCTGCGGCGCATTGAGTCCTGCGGTAGAAGCTGTTAGCTTCCGCATTCCATGTCCGACGACCGCAAGACTCCCGAGCAACGCGCGCAGATGACCGACATCGAGCGGCTGCGCCATTCCGCCGCGCATGTGATGGCCACGGCGATCCTGCGAATCTGGCCGGAAGCGCAATTCGCGGCCGGTCCGCCGGTCGAAAACGGTTTCTATTACGACGTCGAGCTGGCACATCGCATCTCGCCGGAAGACTTCGCACAGATCGAAGCCGAGATGAAAAAGGAGACGAAGGCGAATCACACCTTCGAGCGCGTCAACGTCTCGCGTGACGAAGCGCTGAAGCTCGCGCATGGAGGGCAACTCGCCGCGCTCGGGCCGCGCGCAGAGGCGTCGAAATTCAAGCTCGATATCATCCAGAACATTCCCGAAGGCGAAGAAATCTCCCTCTATCGCAACGGCGAATTCACCGATCTCTGCGCGGGCCCGCACGTCATGCGCACGGGCAATATCGGCGCGTTCAAGCTCACGAACGTCGCCAGCGCCTACTACAAAGGCGACGAGAAGAATCCGCAGCTCCAGCGCATCTACGGCACCGCTTTCAAAAACCGGACCGAGATGGACGCGTATTTCGAGATGCTCGAGGAAGCGAAGAAGCGCGATCACCGCAAGCTCGGCAAGGAGCTTGAGCTCTTCACTTTCGACGATGACGTCGGCCCGGGCCTGCCGCTCTGGTTGCCGCGCGGCACCGCGATCATCGAGGAATTGGAGAAGCTGGCGAAGGAGACGGAGTTCGCCGCGGGTTATGTGCGGGTAAGGACTCCCAACCTGGCGCGGGAGAGCCTTTACCTAACGAGTGGTCACCTGCCTTATTACGCCGACTCGATGTTCCCGCCGATGGAACTGAACGAGGATGCTGAGGAGATTGCCGTGCTCGAGGCGAAAGTCGAGGCAGCGAAGAACGTCCTCGAGAAGCATCTCAGTGCTCACGGTGCCGATATCTACCTGCCGATCACGGGCGATGTGCAATTCGAGCAGGCGATCAGTGCAGTCATCGATTCCGGTGACGTCCCAAAGGAGGTCCGCGATGCATACGACGAGAAGAACCGTTGCCAAACGCGCCTCGTTTTCCTCGATCAGCAGCCGCGTCGCTACTACCTGAAGGCAATGAACTGCCCGCATCACCACAAGCTTTACGATGCGTTGCCACGCAGCTACCGCGACCTGCCGTTGCGCCTCGCCGAGTACGGCACCTGTCATCGTTACGAGCAGAGCGGCGAACTCTTCGGCCTCATGCGCGTCCGCTCGCTCCAGATGAACGACGCACACATCTACTGCACGCCCGATCAGTTCGAGTCCGAATTCCGCGCCGTGAATGAGATGTACCAGAAGTATTTCAAGCTCTTCGGCATCGAGAAATACCAGATGCGCTTCTCCACCCATGATCCGGCGAAGCTAGGGCAGAAATACGTCGACGAACCTGAGCTTTGGAAACAGACCGAAGAGATGGTCCGCGGTGTCCTCCAGCGTAGCGAAATCAACTACGTCGAAGTACCTAACGAAGCGGCGTTCTACGGCCCAAAGATCGACGTGCAGGTCTGGAGCGCGATCGGTCGCGAGTTCACCCTCGCCACCAACCAGGTCGACTTCGCGCAGCCGAAACGCTTCGGCCTTACCTACAAGACGCGCGACAACACTGACGCGATGCCGCTCTGTATCCACCGCGCGCCGCTTGGCACGCACGAGCGTTTTATCGGCTTCCTCATCGAGCACTACGCCGGTAATTTCCCGCTCTGGCTTTCGCCGGAACAGGTCCGCGTGCTACCTATCGGTAACGAAGGGCCTCTCGTTGAATACGCGCGTGCGATCCAACAAGAGCTTCGCGCTCACGGTGTCCGCGCCGAGCTCGACGCGAGTAACGATCACATCAAGGCGAAGATCGCTGCCGCCGAACAAATGAAAGTCCACACCATGCTGGTCATCGGCGGCCGCGACATGGAAGCGAACGCCGTCAGCGTGCGCGTGCATGG
>JALYXP010000036.1 GCA_030947045.1 Verrucomicrobiota bacterium
CCCATGATCATGAAGATCATGTCGGGTAAATGAAGTTCGTCGCGTGGCGGCGCGGGCACAGACGGTTCCATGAATCGCACCGCGTCGTAGCCGACAAAACCAACCGCACCGCCCGCGAAGCGTGGCAGATCGAGTTGCGGCACGAACCGGTATTGCGCCATCAGCTTTTGTAGTTCGGCGAGCGGTTCTGCGGTTGTCTCCCAAACCTCATCGCCACCATCTCGCCGGAGCGACATTTCTCGGCCGTCTGCTTGCAGCACGACCCGAGGTTCAATTCCGAGAAACGAATACCGGCCCGACTCCTCGTTTTGCTCGGCGGATTCGAACAGAAACGAATCGCCATCATCGCAAATCTTGCGGAAGGCGGAGACCGGCGTCTCCGAATCCGCCACGATGTCGATGTAAACGGGGATGACGTTGCCACGCGTAGTCGCTTCGAGGAAGCCATCGCGGGAAGGGACGAAAGTGAGCTCGCTCATTGAGATGCCGGCGGGTCCCTACGGGCCGTGGCGTGCGGGTCGAAGCTAGCTCGCAAGGCAGGCCCAGAGCGATGGCGTAGAGGAGAGATTGCATTCTGGAATTGGTATCTGCGTTTTGAATTCATCGGTGAAACGACCGTCGACGCGGATGCTAATCGCGAGCTCGCCAGTAGCGTCGCCGCCGTGAAATTGATTCACGCTGTCGAACCATGCGCTGTGTGACTCGACGTACTGCTTCTCGCCCGTGTTCTCATTCAGCATGTAAAAAGGCTTCCGCAGATTTGTCCGAAACCAGATGAACTCGTGGCAGAGATCATAGCTGAGGTGGTCGCGATGCGCGGTAACCGCGCGCCCTTCGGGGTCGTACATGATTAACATCCGTGCGGTCGCCTTAAACGGCAGCGTGCCGATAAAATTCATCAACTCGGAGAACTCGGCCGCTCCTTCAGCGGGTTGCCACGCGTCCGGGTTATCGAGATCGTAGTAATTGTCTTCGCCCTTCGGTTGCGAGAGGTAAACCATCTTTGAGCCAGGCTTCACCGGTGCCTTTTCGGCGATCGTGAACGGGCCGGTGTAAAACTGGACGTCACGCTGTTGCGCAACGCGGCGTTGGATTCGTTCAGTGACGTAGCGGTCGAGCGACTTCAACCGTTCGACATCGATGAACTCGTCGAATGACCTGTAAGACGGATACTTGATCCGCGGATCGATCGGTTCAGCTACATCCTGGCTCATGCCGTTGCGGCAGGCTCAGCGACTTTCTTCGTGCGTCTGCGCCGCGCTTTCGGAACAGATTTCGCGGCTGCGAAGTCAGCTTTGGCGCGTTCGACTTTATGCCAGGCGTTGGCGTGGATCCGGTGCTCGCCCCACGTGAACACTTGCGGCTCCTTCGCAGTAGCATCGACAACACGAACCGCCAGCAAACCCGCGTACCCGCCGAACTGCTTCGGGTTGATCCACCAAGTGGCGGTCGCATCCCAGAGTTTGATCTCGTTGTCATTCACGGCGACGGCGCAGCCTTCGTGATAAATCAATCCTTCGCTGATCCAGGGCGCACAGCTGCCTGCCGCGCCCCACGTTTCATTCCAGTGACGCGTCGAGACATCGTTAAACTCGAGGATAAACTGTGCCGGAAAACTTCGCACTCCGCGTGCGAGATAGAGCTGGTGGGAAAGGGCGCCGAGCGCGCCGCAATCGAGCGTCTTTTCCTGCACTGCTTCGCACCAGTGCATCGGCCACTTTGACGGGCCCCACTTAAACAGCTTCCGCAACCAGCGCGGGCCGGTGAGGGGATGGCCCGCGTTCAGCTGCGAGAAATCCATCCCGATCATCCACTCACGCGCCAATTCGCAGCATGACGCGCCGTGATGCGAGATGTAAGACGCGGGAAAGTTCTGCCAGTTCGCGATACCCGCGTCGACGTCAACGCCGCCTGTTTGTTCCAGATCAACCACCATAGTTTTACCCTTTTCCAAAGACATAAGACATACTTCTGTCGTAACCGCCTGCATCGCAGAAAATCAAAACATCGCCCGGTTGCGTGCCTTCCGGCAGCTCTACGTTCGAGGCGACTTCATCGTGCTCCATGCAGAGGCGGCCCATCAATCGCGTCTTCCCACGTTTCAACGGCTGGAGCTCGCCGGTCGCGGTGTCGCGCCGCAGAATGCGATGCGGATAGAAGAAGTACATCGGCAACTCCGCGATTGAGCCATCGACCACTGCTTCGGTTGAATCCTCGCCGATCTCCTGAATCTCGAGCACCCGCATGGCGAGCGCCATCGAGGGCTGCGCCATTGCTTTGCCTGGCTCGGAAATAATTTGCCGCACGTGCGGCATCGTCGCTTTCGCGTGTTTCACCGCCTTGGTGAAATCATCCTCGCGACCTTCATGCCAATCGTCCGGGAACCAGCCACCGCCGATGTCGAGCACCTCGATGTTGCGGCCGGCAAGCTTCTCGATCGAGCGGCACCAGCGAAGCATTGATTTGTAGAGGTGCCACCATTGACGGACGCCGATGTTGCTGCTCGCCATGTGAAAATGGACGCCGAAAGTCGATTCGCGGGGCAGCAATGCGACGGAGTCGATCAGCGTGCGGAACTCTTCTGGCGTATCGAGTGGAATCCCGAAGCGCGAGGTGATGTGCGGTGTGCGCAGACGAATGCCGAACACCTTGGACTGGAGTTCGCCGGTTTCGGCGGCTGCGGCGACACGCTTCAGATCGGCGACTGAGTCGCAGAAGACTGCATGGATAGGCTCCCTCGGCAGCAAGCCCGCCGGCCACCACTTCCCAGGCCCGTTTAGAATCACCTGCTCAGGCTTGAATCCGACCCCGAGCGCTTTTTTCACTTCGAGCAGACTGATCGCTTCGGCATAAAATCCTGAATCGAGCGCGAGCTTAATCAGGCGTGCATCGGGGTTGGTCTTGATGCTGTAGCCGTTGCTGACCAAAGTTTCAGGCGTGCTGATCCGCCGTGCGAGCTTCGATGCGCGATCGAAGAGCTCAGCCGCGGTCGAGTCCATGAACAGGAATGATGGCGTTTCAAGCTGATCGTAATCCTGCGCCTTCAGATCGCGCATGAAGGATGGCGGAATCGCCGCGACGCCGTTTGGTTTGGCGGCCGCGCCGTTTCCGTTCGAGCCATTCGCGCTGTTGGTGTTCGCGCTCATGAGATGCGGGTGGAGTTTGTGCAAACGCTCGGCCAGCGCGGGCATCCCGGACGGATGTTTCATCGAGTGGCCAATCCCGCCCGCGTAAGGCTCCGGCAGAGGCGGCAGCGGATAACGCGCACGCACCGGCACCTCGAGCACCACCCGCGTGAACTCCTCGGATTGCGCGGTGGTTTTCTCGGCGGGAATTCCCGTTGCAGCTTCGACGAGCATCGCCGGCAGATTGCAGCCGGCGATCGTCGCGCCGTGCACCCACGCGGGGAAACGCGGATTCCATTCGAGCAACCAGCGTTGGCCTTCAGGATCCTTGATCATCTCGAGCTCGGCCCCGCCGGTCCAATTGATGGTGCGAATGATTTCGCGCAGCGGAGCGGCGAAGTCCTCCGGCACGTGCGTCACATCGCCGGCCCAAGTCTTGCCGTCTTCGGTCAGTTCGCGTTTCCGCATGCTCACGCAGCCAAGCAGTTCGCCTTTGTAGGCCGACAGCATGACGGATTCTTCGTAACCCGAAACGTGCGCCTGCAGAAACAGCCGCTGCGTTGACCAGACTTTCACGAGTGCGGAACGAACCGCCTCGAATTGGTCCCATGATTTCGTGCGGACCGCTTCGTAATACGGTCCCTTCAGCCACACGCGCCAATCGTGTTTGCGGCAGAACGCGTGCAGATCCCAATCCGACTCATCGGTCGAAACAAACGGCGGTATCTTAAGCGGCAGCCCTTTGTGCGCTTCGACCCCGGGCTTCGTGATGCGGCTTAGTCCAACCGCCGGAGGACTCAACAGATTCGCGTGGCCATCAGGAAACACCGATGCCAGCCAAAGGGCTTCGAGATCGGTGCCCGAAATCCAAAGCGCGCCGCCTTCCAGTAGCTCAGTGATCAATTCGCCATAGGCAGGCAGATCGAGTTCTTCCCACGGCCGCTGCAGCCAGAGTTCGTCGAAACCGAGCCAATGAATTCCGGAACTGCGGTTCGAATATTCAACGCCCACGATCGTGGCGTCCGGATAGGCAATGCGCAGAGAGCGCGAAAGCCCGATACCGGGTTGCGGGCTGGTGCCGGAGTAGAGTCCGCTAATGTAAATCTTCATGTTCGCTTGGAGCAGCGGACCAAGAAAGCTTCCGCTGTCCGGGCGAACACGAGGCTCGCTGGTGCGCTGCAAGTTCGAATCGCACGGCACCTTAGCAAGGGTTGCCCTGACTTTTATTTTTTTGCTTTGCGCGCGAGAACTCAGATCCGGCTCCGCGGCGCCGACAGGTAAACTTGAACGGCGGCGCGCGTTCGATTAGTCGCTATCAATGACACCGCCGATCTATCTGGCCATCGGGCTGCTGGCCGGAGGGATCGTCACAGCGCTGCTGTTTCTCGCCACGCGCGGTCGATCAGGCCCGGACGAGGAGCTTGTCCGCCGTCTCAGTGAACTCGCGCAGGCGCAGGAGAGGGAAGAAAAGGCGTTTCGCGATGAATTTTCCAGGAGTCGCGAAGAGACAGCGGCGGCGGCGAAGGCACAACGCGAGGAGCTAAGCAACGCTCTACAGCGATTGAACGAGACGACGGTGAAATCAATTTCTGATGTGGGCGCGATGTTGAAGGCGCCGATC
>JALYXP010000037.1 GCA_030947045.1 Verrucomicrobiota bacterium
ACAAAGCCGTTCGTGATCCCCGGCTTCTCCTACGAGCGAATGATGCGCGGCACCGGTTTTCTGCGCGTCATCGGCCGCTTGAAACCTGGCGTCGCGCTCGACCAGGCGCGAGCTGCGCTGACGACGCTGGATAACAGCTACACCGCGCAATTTCCCGGGAAGATCGATGCGCAGTGGATCACATCGATCAAGACGCTGCCGGAAGATGTGAACGGCGATTTGCGGACGGCATTCACGACCCTGCTCGGCGCCGTCAGTTTCGTGCTCCTGATCGCGTGCAGCAACGTCGCGAACCTGCTGCTCGTGCGGTTCAGCGGGCGCCGCCGCGAGATCGCTGTGCGCATGGCGATCGGCGCGTCGCGCACCAGTGTGCTGCGATTGTTCGTCCTCGAAAGCTTGCTCGTGAGCCTCCTAGCGGGAATCGCCGGCGCGCTGCTGGCGTGGCAGTTGGTGCCGCTAATCCCGAAGCTCGCCGCGAATGTCCTCCCGCTCGAGGTGAACTCGAACGCCGCGCTCTCGTTGCCGGTGCTTGGGTTTACGCTCGGACTGGCGGTCGCGACGGGCATGCTAATGGGCGTTTATCCGGCATGGCAAAGCTCGCGCGCTGATCTCGTCGAGGGCCTGAAAGAAGGGGGCCGCGGATCGAGCGGCAGCCTGCGCCAGCAGCGCTTTCGGAAGTCGCTTGTCGGGGCGCAGGTTGCGCTCTCGGTCACGCTGCTGGCCGGCGCGGCGTTGCTCATCACCAGCTTCATGCGCTTGAGCCGACAGGAGCCCGGGTTCAACCCGGAGAACGTCTGGGTCGCCGGCGTGACTTTGCCGCAGGCGCAGTATCCGGACAGCGGCTCGCGCGATCGTGTTGTGAAGCAAATCGGAGACACGCTGCGCAGCGTCCCGAGCCTGCAAAACGTCGCGATGAGCAGCGGCGTGCCGTTGGCTAGTGGCGGTAATCTCACGCTTTACACGCGCGCCGATGGCGACGTTCCGCCCGTGCCGCAACGACAGGGTGCGCCCTCGAACGACATCACGCCCGGGTGGATTCGCACGTGGGGAATTCCATTGCTGGCCGGGCGCGACTTTGATGAACGCGATGCGGCCGAACGCCCAAACGTGGTCCTGATTAGTAAGTCCGGCGCGAAGAAGCTCTTCGGCGACGAAAACCCCGTCGGGAGAACTCTGCTCGTGACCAGCGGCAGCGTGCCGGTCGAGATCGTCGGTATCGTCGGGGACGTGCGATCGGTGCAGCTCGCGCGGACGAACGACATGGAATTCTACCGTCCCTACGCGCAGGAGAATTTCCCGTTCGCCAGCATCACGGTCCGGAGCACGCTAAAACCGGAGGCGGTGACGAAGCTCGTGCAAGCGGCCTTGAACAACATCAATCCAGGCCTCGCGCTTCTCCAGCCGAGCGGGATGGACGCGGTCGTGGCGCAGTCGTTAGGCCAGGCGCGTTTGATGATGGGGCTACTCGGGGTCTTCGCGGTGGTAGCGCTGTTGCTGGCGACGATCGGAATCTACGGCGCCGTCGCCTACACCGTGGAACAACGCACCGGCGAGATCGGTGTGCGGATGGCGCTCGGCGCGCAAACCATGGATGTGCTCCGTCTCGTCCTTACGCAGGGAATGAAGCCGGTGTTATTCGGCCTTGTGGTTGGGCTCGCGGCAGCGCTTGCGGTCGGGCGATTACTCGAGACGCAGCTCTATCAAACCTCCGCGCACAATCCGGTGCTCTTCGCGCTCACGGGCGGAATCCTTGCGCTCGCGGCGCTATGCGCGTGTCTCATTCCCGCGCGCCGTGCGACGCTACTGAGCCCGGTGCAGGCGCTCCGCGCGGACTAGACGATTCAGTCGTCGCTCTCTTCGTCACTGTCGGCACTCACAGCCTTGATCGAGTCGAGCAGCGCCTGTCGTTGATCGTCGAGCTTTCCGGTCAACGCACGTGCCTTCACACTCAGCTCCGCCGAGAAATAGTGCTCATCGTCCGGCGAGAAAATCGCGACGATGTAGATGCACGGTTCGCCGCTCGGAAATTTCGCGTGATACTTCGCGCCCATCGCGTTGATCGAGGGAGTTAGCTGCATCTCCTCCACCCCGGCGATCTCGCGAAAGTCGGTGAATCCCGTCGTTTTGGCAGTCGCTTTTACCTGCACGCCCACGGCTTCTTTCGCCGTCGCGGCATCGGTCACGCCTTTGAGTGCGCCGTCGAAAACTGCGACGACTGACGCGTCCGGCGTTTGGATCATGAGCGGCCCGTCGCCTTCGTAGTGCACCTGCCAACCCGCCGGCACATCGACGCTAAACAGCGGATGCCCTTCCGGGTAGGCGATGGTTTTCGAATTAGCGGTGACGGCGAAGGCGGCCAGAGCGAAAGCGAGGAGAAACGAGTTCTTCAAGAGCGAGTGAATACATGCTGGTTATTCCGCGCGCAAAACACGATATCGTTCTCGCTCCTCGTTTCTCCTCGTGAACCTTTCAGACAACACCATCCTCATCACCGGTGGCTCCTCCGGCATCGGTCTCGCCTTCGCGGAACGCTTCCTCCGTTCCGGCAGCGAAGTCATCATCTGCGGCCGACGCGAAGAGAAGTTGCGCGCCGCGCAACAAAAGCTCCCGACGTTGCGCACGCGCGTCTGCAATGTCGCTGACGAAGACGAGCGGATCGCGCTGTTCGATTGGGCGACGCATGAGTTCCCGGCGCTGAATGTGCTGGTGAACAACGCCGGCGTGCAGCGCCGCGTCGACCTCGCGCACACCGAGCCGTGGCATCGCACGCGGCAGGAGATCGAGATCAACTTCGAAGCGCCTGTGCATCTCTCGCGTTTGTTTATTCCTCACCTGCTGAAACAGACGATGCGCTCGCCCGCGATCGTGAACGTCACGTCCGGTCTGGCATTCGCGCCGCTTGCAAATGTGCCAGTTTACTGTGCCACGAAAGCAGCGCTGCGGTCGTTTACCTTGTCGCTGCGCCACCAGCTCGCCGCGACGCCGGTGAGGGTGATCGAGATTATTCCACCGGCGGTCGATACCGATCTTGGTGGACCGGGTTTACACACGTTCGGTGCGCCGCTCGCGGAATTTGCCGACGCCGTTTTCGCGCGCCTCGCGACCGACGATGATGGCGAGATCGCGTACGGCTTCGCGGAGAATGCCAGCGCAGCGTCGCGTGAAGAGTTGAACTCGATCTTCGAGCGTCTCAACGCGCCGCAAGCTTGAAGCCCATCGAAACCGCACGCTTGCGGCTGCGCGAGATGAGCGCAGAACGCGACGCGTCCTTTGTGCTCGAAGCGCTGAACGAACCGGCGTTCGTCCGCAACGTCGGTGACCGCGGCGTTCGCACCGAAACGGATGCAGCGGAGTACATCCGCGCGCGGATCACGGCCGAATATCAGCGGCGCGTCTTTGGGATGTGGCTGGTCGAGTTGCGCGAGACGGCCGAAGCAGTCGGCATGTGCGGTCTCCTCAAACGCGACACGCTCGAAGATGTCGACATCGGCTTCACTTTCTTGGAGCGCTTCTGGTCGAAGGGGTATGCGTTCGAAGCTGCATCCGCGGTGATGGCGTTTGGCTGGACCGTCGCGAAGCTGCCGCGAATCATCGCAATCACAGCGCCGACCAACGAGAGCTCGATCCGGTTGCTCGGAAAGCTGGGGCTGCGTTTTTCGGAGCGCTGTCGGGTGACGCCTGACGCTCCGGAAGTTAACCTTTTCAAAATCGAACGCCCTACATAACCGCGCGCGCTTCGTCAGTCGAGCAGTCTCGAGCCCGCCCGCAGCAGCTCGATTAATTCCGCAGCCGTCTCGCTCGCCAGCAATGCAGACCGCGTCTCGGTGTTCCTAACGAGCCGCGCGATCGCGCCGACGCAAACCAGATAATCGTTCACCATTCGCCGCGGCACGCCGATCACGAAGATCAGATACGCGCGCCCATCGGGTCCAAAATCTATGCCACGCGCGCTGCGGCCGATGCCGAGCACGATGCGCTGCACGAGATCGGTGCGCGCATGCGGAAAGGCGACGCCGTTCGGCATCAGCGTGGTGTTCAATTCTTCGCGGGCGATCACTTCGCGTAAAAACGCCGTTTCGTCCGGGACGTTCATCGCCGCGACGATCTCGCGCAGTGCTTCATCGCGCGTCCGGCCGACGAGCTCGAGCACGACGTGTCGCTCTTCGAGAAGGTCTGCGAGCACTAGAGCCATCGTTGTTTCGCGAGGAATAGGTGGATTATCCCTGCGAAGGAAGTTATCCAATTAACTACTCCGCTGTGGCAAACGAAAACACTCCGCCGGGACCCAGCACCGAGACGACGGTCTCGATGCAGCACAGCCTTTACGACCCCGGCTACGTCAATGCGATGTCGCATTTCTACCGGGGTGAACTCGGGCGCATCATGATTTGGCGGCAGCGCCTCGATATCACCACGAACTGGGCGATTACCAGCAGCACCGCCATCATCACGATCGCGTTTTCGAATCGGGAAGTGCCGCACATCATATTCTTTTTCAATCTCGCAATCGTCTGGGGAATGCTTTGGATTGAGGCGCGGCGGTATCGGTTTTACGATGCTTTCCGGGCGCGCGTTCGCATGCTGGAGGCGCATTTTCTTGTTCCGATGGTGCTGGAGAATCGGCAGATGCTGCAGGGAGAATGGAAGAAGCTCGTCTGCGAGGATTTGATTCTGCCGCGATTCAAAATCAGCCGGCTGGAAGCGATTGGGCGACGGCTGAAACGCAATTATATTTTCATCTTCATCCTCATCATGGTGGCGTGGGTGACGAAGATTTTCCTGCATGCGGCGGCGCCGGTCTCCGGGGTGCTGGGTTTTTACCGCGCGCTCAGTATCGGGCATATCCCGTCGTGGTTCGTGGCTTTGATCTTTGGCGGGACGATGGCGCTTGTCATCGGTATTACGATTTATGTGGGACAAAAGACGTCCGGGGAGATCTCGGAATTCGGAACGCACCGGTCGCTCTGGCGGCTGTGAGTCGTTGCATTCCGAGCGAAATCGAGGAACCCCGTTGAACAACCATTCGCTTTCGCCACGGGGTCCTACGGCTCCGCTCCGCTGCACTCAGGATGACGGCGTTTGACACGTTGCGCGAGATTGTGGCGCAGCTGCGCGCGCCCGGCGGCTGTCCATGGGATCGCGACCAGACTAACGAGTCGCTGGTTCCGAAGCTTCTCGAGGAAGCTTATGAAGTTAGCGCCGCTATCTCGGCGCACGATGACGAAAACCTGCGCGAAGAACTGGGCGACGTGATGCTGCTGGTGCTGATGCACGCGCAGATCGCGGCGGAGCGAGGCGCATTCCAGATCGACCAGGTGTTGGAGGAGATCACGGCAAAGCTCATTCGCCGGCACCCGCACGTGTTTGGCGACAGCCAAGCCCATGATCCTGAATCGGTGGTGAAGCTGTGGGAAACCGTGAAGCGATCCGAGAAAGCGGATAAGAAGACGCACTACCTTAGTGGTGTCGCTGCCGGTCTGCCCGCACTGATGCGCGCGCAGAAAA
>JALYXP010000092.1 GCA_030947045.1 Verrucomicrobiota bacterium
TGCACTCGCGCTTTCAGGCGTTCGGCACGAAACCGGCGATGCTTTATCTCGTCGGTCGTGCGCCCGACGGGGCTCCCCTTACCATCCAGCTACGCCTTACGGCGGAAGCGAAAGTGCAGATCACAAACTGCGCCACGGGTCATCGCGTGGGGCTGGCCACCTGCCACGGCCGGTCGTTCGCCGGCGAGATTGAGCTTCCGATCCGGATGTTCTCTCCGAGCTCGGTTCTTTTCGCGAAACTCGCTCGACGCCGCTGGTTCTTTGACGAAGCGGGTTGGTCCATCATCCCCGCGCAGATCTATCATCAGCCGCCGGTGCATCACGCCGCCGGGAAGACGTCCCAGCGGTCGCGAAAGAAAGCGATGACTTCATTGTTGTTGTTCTGACGTCCTCGCGGGACGTCGTGCAACGTCATCGTTCGCTCCTGCGTTTTCACGCTGCGCAGTCTGTCTGACGACGGGACCACATACTTGCGCACGGCGCGGCGGTCGAGGCAGCCGCTGATCCAGATGTCGTCCATGTAGAATGCGGCGCGCGGCGCGCTGGCGTACTCCCAAAAGGTTTCGTCAAAGAACCGTGGCTTAATCAAATAACTGCCGCATCCGGTAATCACCGCGACACGTTTCGGTTCACGCAGCCGATTGCCGTGAATCATCTTCGCGTCGCGCCAATTGAAGCTGCGCGGCATTGCGGCGCCCCGAAAGCAAAGCGCCGCATCGGGCAATTCGCGCTCATAATGCAGATACGTCTCGATCGTATCGAGCGGGTAGATCCGATCGTCGTCGATTACTACGATCGCCGTGTTGCCCCGTTCGGCAGCAAGCTCATCTCGCACTGCGGGAATGGACTTCGTCGCTGGTCCCCAATCGCGACCAGTTTGAAGGATCCGGACCGATGGCAACTGGCGAATGAATTCCGGGACCACATAAGGTCGCTGCTGGCGAAACGAAATTTCGGGAATCGCGATGACGATTTCATCCGCTGGCCTTGTTTGCTGGAGCAGGCAATCAAGCGTTGGCCCTAACTGTGCGATGCGATCGGGAAGTGTCGTGAGCGAGACGATGATCCTCTGCGGCTGCCGCGACTGAGCGGCGGCGAGAGTCTCGCGGATGAACAAAACCTGCAGAGCACTTTCGCGTTTCCAGCGTCCACGCCGCGCCGCGAGAAAGGCAGCGAACGATCCCGCGGCCAGGATGAGGAAAGCGACGGCCGAAAAGAACATTGGAACAATCTCTCGTGTTTCCGCTCAGAATCCGTTGGTTTATCGCAGCCGTGAAATCAAATGCAGAGTCCTGAACGCGCTTCCCGCGATGGCGATTTGCCATCCGAACGTCGAACCGAACACGCTGTCATCCTGATGGCCGGCGCTGGTTCGCGCCTCGGAAATGCCGGCGGCGCGATCGCAAAACCACTGGTCCAGATCGGAGGACGTCCACTGATCTGCTACGCGCTCGACGCCCTTGCACGTGCGGGAGTGAGAACCGTGCATGCGGTGATGGGCGCGAACAGCGAGCGCCTCGCCGATGCCCTGCGCCCGCTCATTCCGCCAACGATGGAGTTCCATGTGATCGTTAATCCGGAGTGGCAGAAACAAAATGGCGTCTCGGTCTTAGCGGCAGCGCCGCAGCTACAATCGCGCTTCTTTCTGACGATGGGCGATCACCTTTTCGAATATGCCATTCTTGAATCCCTGTTTTCGTCTCAGGCGCCGGGTGCCTTGAAGCTCGCGGTCGATCGGAAGATCGACTCAGTGTTCGATCTCGATGATGCGATGAAGGTGCAGACGGACGGCGATCGGATCGTGGCGATTGCAAAAGACCTGCCGCGATACGACGCGATCGACACCGGCGTGTTTCTCTGTTCACCGGAGATCTTCAGCTACCTCGAACGCGCAAAGCGCAACGGCGACTGCAGCCTTGCTGATGGCGTCCGCCTGATGGCCGCGGATGGCAAGGCGCACGCCGTCGATATCGCGGGCGCGTGGTGGCAGGACGTCGACACGCCTGAGATGCTCGCGCGCGCCGAGCAGGAATCAGCTCGCCTCCTGCGCGATGGCAGGAGCGGGTTGCCGCAGGAAAGCGTTGCCGGCGAGCGCCGCGCTGATGGCTGAGACGATCAGCAGAAGATGGAGAATGCCTTCCGCGAATCCGACTGCAGCGAGGAAGAGAAAGAAGAGCATCGCCATGTCGCGCTTGGTGAGCTGCACGATCCACCAGGCGAAGTTCTCGCCGAACGCGAGGATGCCGGAGCGTTCCAGAAACTCGTGATGACGCTGATAGAGCGCGCCGTTCCAGCGCGTCAGCGGCGCGATAATCGCGGCTCGCGAGCGCCGCGAGAAAACGATCCCTTCGCTCAACACAATAAAAAACGCGGCGGTAATCCCCTCCGCGATGTAGAACCATCCGCTGGTGTGTCCGCCGCGCTCCCATTGCCGCGCCAGACCGACGCCAAGACAAAGTGCGAGCAACAAGTTGCCGCTGAGATCGAGCAAACTATCGAGACGGCGGCCGAACTCCGTTTGGAGGAATTTCGCGCGTGCAATCTCGCCGTCGCAGCCATCGAGAATGCTGTAGAGCTGATAGATCGCGCTAGCGATCACGAACGCACGGCCGGTGCCGCGGAGGAAAAGAGATGACGCGTAAACCGGCAACAGGAACACCAGCACGCTCCACGTATTCGGCGTGATCGTCGTCTTCAGCAGCAACCCCGAGACGCTCCGTGAGAGCGGCCGATTCAGATAACGCGAGACAAGACCATCTTGCGACTTGCCACTCGCGCGCAGGAAAGCGCGCTCAGTCGACGCGATGTCATCCCGCGTGCGCAGGTAACGCCACGGTTGGCCGGCGCCAACAACCGTCGCATGCGCGAGTGTGTCTTCGAACGAGCAACGACAGTGCTCCCACGAGCGCACGGAGACAAGCTCATCGCCACGAGTTTGCTCCAACGCTGCGGCGAACTGCGGAATGGCCCCACGCTCGAGGAACACTCTCGTGCTCACGATCAGGTCGAACGGCTCCGGTTCATCCGGTTCGAACTCCGAGACAGACATGCCCGCGAGTCGCGACTCGTCAGGCAACCAGCGTTCTTCCGTGGCTAAGGCCGGATGCCAAAAAATCGACACGACCATGCGTTGTCGCTGGAGCTCCGCGGTTTCGTGCAGGACCAACGCAACGCGATCGAGTTGCCGCAGGCCGGCCACTTTCCAGTCGGCGGATTCGTCAGCCAGGATCAGAACGCGGCGCACAGGATGGATGGCGTTCGTTTCCCTATCCATCGAGCAGCCGCCGGTAAATCCGATAGGTTTTGTATCTCTCAGCGCCGATCGCTTCGAGGAATCGATTCATCATCACGTTATCTTCCAGGACAAGGCTACACTCGCCGGCTGCGTAACCGTGTTTGATCATAACGCTTTCGATCGCGCGTAACACAAGCATTTCTGCAATCCCGTGACGCCGATATTTCGGGACAATTCCGAGCGCGACCAGGCGCACCGTCTTGATGCGGCGCTTGTGATACAGGATCTTTGTGAGCCCGATCGGTAAGCCAAATCGCGTGAGCCGTCCGTTTGCGTGACGTAACGCGACGTTGATGTCCGGCACGCAAAGGATGAAACCTGCGAGCTTATCGCCGACCTCGGCGATAAGCGTAAAGTCAGCCTCGACGATCGGCTTCAGCTCGTGCGTCATGAAGTCGAATTCCTTCGGCGTGAACGGCACGAAGCCCCAGTTTTTCTCCCACGCCTCGTTGTAAATCTCGCGCAGGCGACTGCTCTCTTCCGCGATCTTGGAGAGATCGACGTTGCGAATGGTCGCGACTTCGCGCCGCTTCAAACGCGTGGCGAATTGCCGCAAACGCGCGACCGCCTGGCTCCGATCCGCCAGCCACCACGCGTAGAAGTCTTTCGTCTTCGCAAAGCCGCAGGACTCGATCAGCGGCCCGTAATACGCAGGATTATGCGAGGTCAGGATCGTCGGCGGATGTTCAAAGCCATCGATTAGCAAGCCGCAGACATAGTTTGTCGAATAGTCGATCGGTCCCATGATCTCGTCGCGACCGCGCGAGCGCAGCCAACGAGCCGCCGCATCGAAAAGCGCCGTTGCAACATCATGATCGTCCACTGATTCGAATAAGCCGAAGCAGCCGGTGTTCGTGCCGTGCAGCGCGTTATAGTTCGGATCGTCGCTCGCCATGATGCGACCGACAATTTCGCCTCCGCGCCGCGCGAGAAAGAGCGCCGCGGCACCGTGCTCGAAGAACGGATGCTTTTTCGGATCGAGGAAGCCTTTGCGCTCAATAATCAGCGGCGGCACCCAGGCGGCGTCGCCTTTGTAGAAACGCCACTGACATCTAATGAACGCGTCGCGCTCAGCACGCGACGTCACTTCGCTGACTTGGATCTCAGCGACGTTCATATCGCCGCGGCGGGAGTAGGGATGCGCGCGAGCAGCGACTTGAACACCGCATCGTGCCGCCACATCACGTAAACGAGCAGGACATTAAAGACGCTCACCTCGACGACGAAATACCAGATCGGCTGGCCGAGAAAAAGCAGCGCGAAGAGCAGCAGCATGCGCGGGTTTGTCGCAAGACCGTTGCACCATTTCACAAGCGGGAGGCAGTCTTCACGGAACTCACGCCCGAGCCATTGTTGATCGGCGCGCGGTGCGGCGAGCCGAAGTTTGACCAGGCTTCGCGCGAGGGTTTCCTGCTGGCGCGTGTAGCTCAGGTAGTTGCGCAGTCCAAGCTTCCGTAATGGCGTGCGCCAGCTAGTCGCTGCGTATTCAGCACCGACTGTTTCGGAGGAGTTTGCGTCAGCGCTTCGCTTCCCGGCGACGAACTGCAGGTAAGCGTTGCGATAGAAGTCGATCATCATGCTTTGCGCGGCGTGACTGAGCGCAGCAACGAGCGCGAGCAACCAAATCGCCGCGGTGCCGCCGCCGGCAACGTAGCGCAGACTCAAATGGATGTAGATGCTGAGGAAAACGACGTAGTCCGCGAAACCATCGACGATCGCGCCGTGCAAGCTGCCACGATTCGTTAGGCGAGCCAGTTGGCCGTCAGCATTGTCGAGGGCGTTCGTCAGGATGTGTAACGCCATCCCGAGCAGGTTCAGCCGAAGGTCTCGGTAAAAGTAAAGATGCCCGGCGAGAACACCGCTCGCTGCCCCAAGCAGCGAGACCGTGCTTGGCGTCCATCCGAGCATCGCGAAAAAGCGCGCCAGCTGGAATCCGATTGGCCGGTAGAAATAGATGTCGAGCACCCCTTCGACATCACGCGCCTTGTATGTGCTTTCGACGTTCGCCGCTGCCGAACTCATGGCGCGCGCTCCCGCCGCGACGAAGTCCTCAAGCCTTCTGCAAGAGCTCGGGCACGAGCGCCTCTTCGAGAATGTTCAACGCTTCGTCGAGATCGGCACGGGTGTGATTTGCGGTCACACACGCCCGGAAGCAGATTCGGTCTTCCGGCACCGCAGGATAATCGACCGGCGCAACCCAAAGACCGCGCTGCCGGAGTTGATGGCCGAGGCGATACATGCGGCTGCGATCTCCGACCACCAGCGGCATGATGTAAGTGGTCGAAGCACCGGTGTCGATGCCCAGCGTGTTGAGTTGTCCGCGGAAATAATCAGCGTTTTCCCAAAGTCGTTCGCGCCTTTCCGGCTCGCGCGCGGCAACGTCGAAGCCCTTAAGAATTGCTGCCACGATTGCCGGTGGCAACGCGCACGAGTAAACGTAGGAGTGTGCGTAGAGTCGCAGGTAATCCATCGTATCCTGCGGGCCTGCGATGAAACCACCAAGCGCACCAAACGCTTTCGAAAACGTGCCGTAAATCAGTGGGATACGACCCTCTGCACCGAAGTGTTCCGCCGCACCGCGACCAGTAGGGCCACAGGCCAGCATCGAGTGGGCCTCATCGATCATCACCGTCGCGCGGTGTTCTTCCGCGACCGCCAGCAGTCGATCGAGACAAGCGAAGTCGCCGTCCATCGAGTAGATGCCTTCAACAATGATGAGTTGACGCTTCCCCTTCCGACGCAGCAACGCTTCATCGAGCGAACTCGCGTCGTTGTGCTCGAAGCGATCGATCCGGCACCGTGAAAGCACCGCACCGTCGCGTAAGCTGAGGTGCGATCGGTCGTCCATCACTGCCACGTCTGCCTTCCGGAGTAATCCCGAGATTGTGCCGAGTGCTCCGCCAAATCCGCTATTGAAGAGGATCGCATCCTCGCGGCCCAGGAAGGTGGCCACCTTGCGCTCGAGACTCCGGTGCAAATCCGTCATGCCCGAAAGGGTCGGCGAACCACACGCACCTACACCGTATTTCGAAAGCGCTCCCACTGCGGCCGCGACGACTTCCGGGTGGTTGGCGAGACCGAGATAATTATAAGAGCAAAGATTAATGACCGGTTGCGGCTTGCCGTCATACTCGATCGTCGTTCGCGTATCGGCGCTGCCGAGCATGTTTGGCTCGTAGAGCTCCGCCTCCCACGCGCCGGCCTGACGCCATTCCGTAAATCCGGCAGGCGGCGTCAGTGGGTCAGCACTCTCGCCGACCACGAAGTCACCGAGGCTCAAGTTCGCGTCGAAGCCACTATCCGGCTCGGGACGTGAATCGCCTCTCATATGCACGTTGTCACAGTTCCGATAATCTCGCGCCGAATCAACGCCATAACTGCGGCATTTTCCGCTACGGCGCTTCGTTTTACTCCCGCGACCCTAACGGGATTCGAACCCGTGTTACCGCCGTGAAAGGGCGGTGTCCTAGGCCTCTGGACGATAGGGTCAGGAAGGCGCCAATATCAGAAGCACCCCGAGGCCTTGCAAGTTATTTGGCAGAAGCCCCTCAGGCGCGCGGCGTTGACGTCGACGCGAGGTGCAGGAGCAGCTCCGCAGTTCGCGCTGTCGCGCCACGATGAGTGTCGATGACGCGTTGCGCATTAGCGACTAACCCGGCGCGGTCCGCCGGTTGGCGAAGGAGTTCGGCGGCGGCTGTTTGCAGACCCGCTGCATCGCGCACCTGCACCGCGCCGCGCTCGGCGACGAGAGCACTCGCCAGCACGGCAAAGTTCTCCATATGCGCACCGAAGATGACCGGCTTGCCCGCGAGGATTGCTTCAACGGGGTTTTGACCGCCATTTGCGGTGAGGCTCTTGCCGATGAACACGACGGTCGCTGCCGCGTACCAATCCCGCAGCTCGCCAGTGGAATCGAGCAACAGGCAATCGACAGGTCTGGCGCCGGGCATCGCCGTCTCCGTCCGCTGCGCAACGACGAGGCCGAGTTGCTCGAGGATCTGACGGATTGCCGCCACTCGCTCGACGTGTCGGGGCGCGATGATCAAGGCGAGTGAAGGAGATTCACCGCGCAACTGCACGAGTGCTTCGGCGAGAATTCGCTCCTCGCCAGCGTGTGTGCTGCCGCCGAAAAGGATCGGAGCGTCAGAAGGAAGGCCGAGCCGTTCCAGAAATTCCGTTGGTGCGGTCGATGTGGGCGCAACTTCAACAGGGTCATACTTGATGCTGCCAACATGACGAATCCGCGCGCGATCGACACCGAGCGCCTGCCAGCGATCAATATCCGCCGTTTCCTGCACGCATACGAGATCGAGACAACGAAACGTCGGCGCGACTAACGCCCGAAAGCGACGAAAGCGACGCTCCGAGCGGGGGGACAAACGCGCGTTGACGAGTGCCAACGGAATTGCGCGGCGGCGCGCTTCTGCCGCGAGGTTCGGCCAGATCTCCGCTTCGACTAGAATGATGCGCGTGGGCCGAATGACTGAAAATGCTCGACGCACCACCGGCAGAAAATCGAGCGGATTATAGAGCACTTGCAGCCATTCAGGAGCGTCACGTTCGGCGACGGCATAGCCGGTGGTCGTCGTGGTGGTGAGCACACATCGAAACGCCGGATCGAGCTGATGCATTTTTGCGGCAAGCTTTAGCGCGATCGCGACTTCGCCGACGCTGACAGCGTGGATCCATGTAGCTGAAGGGCGTGCGAGTCGTGCTGCCACGTCGGGGGAATAGATTCCGAAGCGCTGGGCAAAATTTCGCCGGTAATTACCGCGGCGGCGCATCTTCAGCAGATAAGCCGGCAGGAAGAACAGCAGCCCGATCGGGAACAGAAGATTGTAGAGGAACCGGATCATGCTGCGTCGGTCGCTGCATGTTGCAGAAACAGCACCTCGGTGGCGCCATACCGTTTTTGTCGAATAATTCTCCAGAGGGCCGGGGCGATTAGCTGCTCCTCCGGGCGTTTTTCGAGCACGAAAATACCGTTCGGCGCGAGGAGCTGCGCGAGCTTTTCGTTGTCGAGCAACAGGCGCGTGAACTCACCGCCGCTCTTCGTTTTCTCGTACGGCGGATCAGCAAAGATCAGGTCGAAAGTCGCCTCGGCCCGCGCGACTTCGAGGAAGGCGAACACCTCCTGGATCCGAACCGGGCCGCGCAATTTCGTGCGGATAAAATTCTGCTCAATCGCGCGAGTCGCGCCGCGATTTTCCTCCACGAACGTAGCGGAGGCGGCGCCACGGCTGAGAGCTTCAATGCCCAGCGCACCTGTGCCGGCGAAAATGTCGAGCACGCGCGCGCCGATGACGAACTCACCGAGGCTCGAAAAAATCGCCGCCTTTACTCGATCCATGGTGGGCCGCACGTCGGTCTCGGGCACGAGAAGACGCGTGCCGCCCGCGGCCCCGGCGATCACTCTCATGGCGAAGCCGACGCGCTCGGAGATGCAGCCGATTCCGCGGTCGGCGACGGCTGCTCGGGCTGGCTTTCCGGCTGTGGTCCCTTCATCCGCGCGCGACTCGTTTTTCCCGCTTTTCCGCCGCCAAACAAGCTGTCGATCACTTCCCCGATCCCCTTCAACCGACCGCCGACGAGCTTGTCCATCAGGTTTGTTTTCGGTTTATCAACCGTGCCGCTAACCTGAAACTTGATCGCCGAAAACCCGGCGGGTTCCGCGGGCTGAAAGTTGTTCGCAATCGCGCCGAAAAGCCGTCGCTGGATTTTGTCGTCGATCGCGAGTTGCGACTCCAAGTGCATTTTCCCGTCGAAGGTGATCGTGCCAGTCGCGGCAAGACGAATATTCGCTGAACTAAGCAACATTTCGTCGACCGTCACCACGCCTGGCGCGATGTGAAACTTCACGTGCGCGTCCTTGAAATGAAGCTGCGTTAATTCATCGATCTGCAGCAGCTGCCCAAGCGCCACGAGGATGCTGTATTGGCGCACCTCGCCGTCGCGCAGATAGATTTCGCCCGAGCCGGAGAGCGCATTTGGGTCCGCCGTTTGGCCGGCTGCCACGAGCTGTCCCTCGATCCTGCCCTGCACCATGCCAGCGGGCCCGCCGGCGTCCGTCACGACGCGATCCGCCTGGACGTCGCGGAACTTCACATTCACCACAAACGGCGACCCCGCGTCGCTGGGATTCATCGCGAAATCACCCGACACATCGCCCCCGGCGGCGCGCGCGCTAATTTGCGAAAACTCCAGAACGGTGGCGTCGTAACCGACCGGCGAATGCAGGCGCTCAAGAAAAAAGCGGTCGCGCAAGGAGACCTTCGCGATCGACGCGGTGCCGCGCAGAGCCGTCCCGTCACGAAAGCTAGAACGGAAATCCACCCCGGAAAAAGTGGCGACCAGCTTCGCGTGCGCATCGAGGAAATGGAAGTTGCCGTTCGAGAGCATGACGCGACGCACTTCCGGAGTGAACGCCGCGCTTGAGGGCGCTGATGGCTCGGGCGGCAGTACCGCGACGGGGGGCTCGGGAGAGCTATCTGGGAGGGATAAAGGCGGCTCCGATGACGACGACTGCGGCGCGGCTATTGCGGCTGTGTCCGCCGCGGCGGCGGGCTCTTGAAGCTCAGGAGCCTCAGCGACCGGCAAGCGCCATTTCCCATTCGCGTTCTGCGCCCAGACGACATTGGGATGGACTAGCGCCACTTCCGTGATGACAAGCCGCGGCGAGAAGAGCGATCGGAAGTCGATCCGCAGCCGGAACGTGTCAGCGCGCAGAAATTCCTCGGCCACAGCAGCGTCGCTCTGCGGCATCGTAATGCCAGTGAGCTTCAACCCCGACCACGGCGTGACACTGATGCGGTTAATCCGCAGCGTTGCACCCAGCCGCTGGCTCAATTCCCGCTGAATCCGCGCTTGAGTGGCCTTCGACTGCACATACAGATTCACGGCCAGCAGCAGCAGGGCGATAAACGCGAGCATCGCTCCGCCTGCGATGAGCAGCACGCGGAGGATTTTTTTCACCTCGCCATGTTACGCAGCGGCAGTTTGATGAAAAGCGCGTCGTGAACAACACCATGGTCATCCTGAACCCGGCAGCGCGCGGCGAGCGTGCGACGCGGCTGCGCGCCCGCATCGAGGCGCTGGTCGATGGCCACATCGTCCGCACAACCTCCCGCCGCGGGCATGCTGAAAGTCTCGCCCGCGAAGCCGCCGCAGAAGGCTTCGCTAGAATCATCGCGGCCGGCGGCGACGGCACCGTGAACGAAGTTGTAAACGGCATCGCGGGCAGTGGAGCGACGCTCGGATTACTGCCGCTAGGCACGATGAATGTCTTCGCGAGTGAGCTCGGGCTGCCGGCAAACGACCTGGATCGTTGCTGGCAGATTACGCAGGAAGGGCAAACTCGTCTCGTCGACTTGCCGAGCGCGAATGGGAAGCACTTTGTGCAACTCGCCGGCGTTGGCCTCGACGCGCAGGTCGTGCAGGAAACCAGCGCCGCTTTCAAACGCAGCTTCGGACCGCTCAGCTACATCGTGTCGGCAGCGCAAATCGCCGCCCGCCAACCGCCACGACTCAGCATTGAGTCCGACGATGCCGTTACGGAAGAAGGCTCATTTGTTCTCGTGGGCAACGGGCGTCTCTATGGCGGGCCCTTCCCGTTCTTCAAGCAGGCCGTGGTCGACGATGGCCTGCTCGATGTGCTCGTGTTTAAGCGGCTGAATTATCTGCAAATGATTCGCTACCTGCAGGACGTGATCTTCAGCTCGCAGATTACCTCGCCGGAAGTCGAATACTTCCAGACCACTGCTCTCCGCGTGTCGACCGACGGAGATGTGCCCGTGGAGATCGACGGCGAATTGATCGGGAATTGCCCGGTCGAGTTTACGATCAAACCGCAAGGCCTCCGCGTGCTGGCGCCAGCGTCGTAGCTCGAATTGCGATCACTTCGGCCAATTCGCAATCGACAGAAATTTTCCGCTGCGATACTCTCGTGACATGCGCCTCTCCGGCCGTAAGCACTCGTCGCTCGCGCCGCAGTGGAGGCATCGGCAGCGCGTCGTCCTTGTCTCGCTGATTGCGGTGAACGTCGCGGCGTTCGTCGCGCAGCTCATCATCGAAGGCTACCAACCCGGGATCGTTCGCGACTATCTGGGCCTCAGCCAAGCGGGCGTGCAAAACGCCTACGGCTGGCAGTTCCTCAGCGCAGCTCTACTCCACGCCGGCCCGTGGCATTTACTCGGCGACACGCTCGTGCTGTATCTCCTCGGGCGGGACGTCGAGTCGGTGATCGGGCAACGCCAATTTTTCTT
>JALYXP010000102.1 GCA_030947045.1 Verrucomicrobiota bacterium
TCGAGCCGGCTTTACGAAGAGAGCGGCATCCTGTTCCTGACCGGAACGGTTCTCACCCGGGCCGACACCCCCCACCCCTCGAGTTCCGCGATTACCTTTATTCTGTCGGCCGATAAGCTGGTCACGCTGCGCTACGCGGATCCCGTGCCGTTTGCGGCCTTTCGCGCACGACGCGAAGCGAATGTGGAGCGGTATCGCACCAGTTATCAGATGATGGGTGGCCTCACCGACGCGGTGGTGGAGCGCCTGGCCGACATTCTCGAGGGAGTCGGAGCAAATCTCGACGGGATATCGCTGCGCGTTTTTGACAGCCCTGTCGTGCCAATGGCGGCGCGACCGCATAATCCGCTGAGCCGCACGCCCCATGGAAAAGCACGCAAGGATCGGCAGCGGGACTTCGTCGATATTTTGACTCAAATCGGATCGGCCAGCGATCTGATTTCGCGCGCCCGTGAAAGCCTCGTCAGTTTTGTCCGCCTCGTGACCTACTTCCGCGAGCTGCGCGAGCACGAACCAACCGCGCAAGACGCGATGGTGCATTCTAAAACGGTGCTGGCAGATCTCTCTTCGCTCAGCGATCACGCGACGTTTCTCGGCAGCAAAGTCGGGTTTCTCCTCGATGCGACGCTCGGCATGATCAACAACGAGCAGAACGCGATTATCAAAATCCTCTCCGTCGCGGCGCTTGTCTTTCTGCCCCCAACGTTGGTCGCCGGGATTTACGGGATGAACTTCAAGAATCTGCCGGAACTGGAATGGACGCACGGTTATCCCTGGGCGCTGGGCCTGATGGTTGTTTCGGCGGTGCTGCCTTACCTGTTCTTCCGCCGTAAAGGATGGCTGTAGCGCGAGGCGCCTGACGGCTCTTTCCAAACGCGCGGAATCGTTGCTAAGCTTCCTTTCATGAAGCGTCGCGTTGCTTTCGCCATCGCGGCAGCATGTATCGCGACTGCGTTTGCGACGGATGAATTGCCGCCGCCGGAGGAAAGCGAGCCACTTGAAATCGACCCGCCTCTCTTGATCCAAAGCCGCGGGCCTGATGGTCCCGTGCCGATCGGGCAGACGAACTCTCCGGGTGATCTCGACGGTGCGCGGCTCGAGGCCGATCTGGCGCGCGCGAAGAAGAACGCAGCGTCTGGCGAGCGTCTCTACAAGGCGGGCATTCTCGCGAAAGTAGAAGCGGAGGATCGCGCGCTGAAAGTCGTGCGACTGGAGGCGAACCTGGCCGAGGCGCGACTGCACGACGCGAAGGCAAAACTCGACGAACTCAAGGCCGGCAGTAGTGCAGATGAAGCTTTCGCGCGCGAGCTCCACGCCGCGGAAACGCTCGTAGCTGAGACGACCCAGGAGGCGGAACGTGCTGCGTCGGTGCGACGAACAGCGGAAGTCGAAAGAGCGGCGCGCAATGTCGAACGGCAGCGGAAATTGCTGGCGCTCGGCAGTGGACGCAAAGCGGACGTGAACAAGGCGCAGGAGAAACTCGCCGAGCTGCAACAGCCTGCGCAGTAAGTTTGGCTCGCCGGCACTTCCGCGATGAAGCTATTCGCGGCCCTGCTCATCTTGACCATTAGTACCATGAGCCTGCGAGGTGAACAGAAGACGATTTCCGATCGCGTAGCCGAATTCAGCGATGCTGTGCAAGCACGGCTGGTGCCGTCTTTCGTCGCGGCTGGAGTTGCGTATCCGCCGACGAAAATCACGATGGTCGCCATCAAGCAAGAACGGCGCCTCGAGCTGTATGCCGCGGGCGACGACGACGACTTCCGGTTCGTCCGCGCCTTTCCAATTCTAGCGGCGAGCGGCGAACTGGGGCCGAAACTAAAGGAGGGCGATCGCCAGGTTCCGGAAGGCATTTACCGAATCCGCGAACTCAATCCCAACAGCTTATATCATCTCTCGCTCTGGCTCGACTATCCGAACGATTTTGATCAAGCGCGGGCCTCGGAAGACGGACGCACTGAGCTTGGAAGCGAGATTATGATTCACGGGAGCGACCAGTCGCGCGGCTGTCTCGCGATGGGTGATGAAGCAGCGGAAGATCTATTTGTTCTGAGTGCCCTTACCGGAATCGAAAACGTAACCGCGATCGTCGCGCCGGTGGATTTTAGGCAACGACCCTTCGATTTGCCGAAAGGCGCGCCAGTTTGGACTTCAGAGCTCTACCAGCAGATTGCGAAGAGCCTTGCTCCTTATCGAGTCACTGAAGCGGCCGCCTCAGCTCTAACGTCGCCTTTCTAGATCTTGAGCAGATTGTGAGGTGCTTGTCCTGCCACCTGGACGCCCCTGAATGCAAATGGCCGCACAAGCCCTTCTGCAAGAGTAGTGCGGCCAGTAAGTGCGAAGCAGTTCGAGCTGCGACACCGTAGACCTACGGGATGTTGTAGATCTCGACGAGGCCGACCCCGGTGGGCGTCGGCCCATTACCGCTCACGATAGCCGTGAAGAGGCCCAGCGGCATGGATGCAACGATCGCCGACTCCCGTGAGTCAGTCGGTGCCAAACCAGTTTTTTCAATCTCTGCCTGCTGATCTGTCATCCAGTTATCGTTCGAACGAATGACAACGCCATTCGCGTCGCGCAACTCCAGCTTCGGATCCTGCAGTGTATTTGGCACGTTCGACTTGCTAAGGGACGGCCCGAGGGCTCGCACAACTACGTGGACCGGGCCGGTTGTGCCGCCACCGACGATCGAACCACCGATCATGACATTGTCGCCGGTTTCAACAAAGCCGCGGGAACTCAGGTTCGCGAATTTTGAGTCGCTGGCGGCACCAGGATCATAGGCTTCGACCACGCCGATGCCTGTGGCGGCGCCTTTTCTGTTGAGCACGGCGGTGTAAACACCCGGGATGAGCGTCCGAACGATCGTGGATTCGCGATCATCAGTCGGCTGCAATCCTGTCGCCTCAATCTCGCGCTGCTGAGAGTCCTTCCAGTTGTCGTTCTCAGCAACGATGGCGTTGTTTTGATCGAACAACTGCAATGTCGGGTCGTCGAGACGCCCGGGGACAGGCTGGCCGTTAGCCTTCAGGGATGGACCTATCGCGCGCAGAACGATCTGGCGCGGCGCGGTGCCATCTATGATGAAGCCACCGATCAGAACATTATCTCCGCCTTTCACATTGGCGCGGGTCGAGATGTTCAGGAGGCGCGCCACGACCGGTGCCGCTGTAGTAGGCGGATTCTGGCAGAAGGCGTTACCGACCAGGTTATAAGCACCGCTGCCCGTAAAGTCGACCGAGCTCGCCTGGCTCTGATTCCCGTCACCGTTCCCGGCAAAGGTCCGTGCATTGAAGCCAGAGAGCGTGTCTCCGGCTTTCGGAGAACCAACTTTGCTGTTGGAAATCGTGACGCGGATAATGCCGCTACCCTGCTCAACCGAACCCGAGTCCGCATTGCCACTCATAACCGCCGCGTTCCCCGTGGCGGTTAGCTCTCCATAAACGTAGGTGCAGGCCGTCGGATCTCCGCCCGCGTTCGTGTTCATCCCGATGTAGTATCTATCTGTGACACCATCTGTCGGCGGCGTTTTCGGCGCGTAGATGAAACGATACTGCCGGTTAGGAACCAAGACCGAGAGGTCTGCCACCTTCATGGTAAAGACCAGCTTCTTCGACCCATCGGCGAAGTAAGGTTCGGCGACAGCAACGTTCAGGATGTCGAGGTCCCGATTTGCGGGCGCTCCAACCTGATCGCCGGCCGCATCGTCCGCCACCGTCCGGCCGGGCACTGTGCATGGGCTCTGCTGCGCAAGTAGCGCCTGGGGAGAAACACGATCGCACTTCGCGCTTTCTCCGACAGCGTTAACTGCGGTAACGCGGTAGAAGAAGATCGCACTGCCGCTGTTATCGTCGAACGTGAGGGTGCTTGCACCGACCGTCGCGAGGAGTGGTTCCGCACCATTCTCCGAACCGCGGTAGATGTTGTAAGCGGTGATTGGAGAACCGCCGTCGTCTGGAGCCTGCCATGTCAGGCGGACAGTCGTGCCGCTCGTGAGAACCGCTTTTGTGAGCGGCGTTCCGGGAACCTTAGCGGCCGCAGGATCATTGGAAGCGAACAGGGTCTTGCCACCCGACTGGCGCGCGATCGTAGCGACAGCCGTTCCGCTGTTTCCACCACCTGCCACGCAATCATCGACGCAACCGTCCGCATAACCAACTAGCTGCCGGCCCTGCTTGTCGATCTGGTTATCCATGAAGTCGAGCAGGTTGCGGCCACTGGCACACGTGGTGCCTTGCGTGCAGATAATACCGCGCTGAACAGGATCATTCGGCGTGGCATCCGTCGTCACCCACGTCTTACCGCCGTCGTAGGTGGTCGCGACATAAAGATGCCAGAAACCGTTAAACGCTGCAGGATCAGCTCCTGTTGCAGCCGCACCAGGCGTCGTTGTGCCAAGGAAGGCAAACCCAGCCCGGTTATCGTCGCCAGCGACCACTTGCGGGAAGACAGTGTTTTTGATTCCAAACGACACACCTACGTCTTGGTCGTCGGTCCAGGTGACACCTCGATCGCGCGACACCGCGATGCGCGGATGACCATCGCCATTGCTGTAGCCGAAGTAGATGGTGTTTGTACCTTCCAAGTTCGTGCCCGGCTTTCCGACGCCGTTCGTTCCAACACCAATAGATGGATCGCTCTCGCCAGGTGTGCTCCCGGGCACTCGGCGCACGGTGAAGGTAAGACCGCCGTCAGTCGAAACAGCCGCTGCCTGCTGCCCCGTGCAGCCTTTATTCGGGACGTAAACTGTTCCGTCCGGCGCGACTTTTAAGTGGCCGTGCAACCCGCCACAATCCGCCGCTGTGTACATCGGGGTCGAAGCGCCGTTCCCCGTAAAGGTAAGGCCGCCATCGCGACTGAGTGAAGCCTCTGCCGTGCCGATATCCTGCGAAGCATAATAAACCGCATTCGGGTAGGCCGTGACCGGACCAACGGGTGAATTAGGCCGGAATGGTCCGGCTCCGATTGTTTGGTGATCGACGCCAGAGGTGCCGATCATGCCACCAGAACTCGAGACAGTGTAGGTCTCACCATCATCATCAGTGAACGCGAGCAAACTTGCCTTGCCCGCGAGTTGATCGACGAACGTCCGGCCATTGACAGAGTCTACGAAAAGAATCGGGTCCAGCGTCTCCGTGGAAGTGTTCGGGCCGTTCTTAAGTAACCAGGTAGCTTTCGCAGGCGACGTGCAGTCATTGAAACTTACCCGCAGCGTCTCGAGGCCGGCTTGGAACATGACATTGCCAGTTTTCCAATTGCTACCGATGGAAGGCTCGCCCGCTCCGCGTCCGAGCGGGGCTGGCGCCTGATAGTTCGCGAATTTTGGAGCCCCCGAAGGCTGAGGCGTAGGCGTCGGTGACCCACCCGGCGTAGGAGTCGGCGTTGGAACCGCCGCGGGAATGATGCTGGCAACGCCTGTATATTGATCGGCGAGAACAGCTGCAAAATAGACGACATGAACAACAAACACCCCGGTTCCAGCTCCACCGTTGGGATCGATGTTTGCTACTTCTAGTGTGTTAGTACCGGTCGCAGAACTCGAAACGAGTGGCCCTGTCACGCTACCTTTGTGAATGAAGAGATCGTAGTCCGTCGATGGGCTCAGCCACGAGATCTGAACTTTTACCTGTTTACCTGACCAGTCGGCCGGGGTCCCGGAAAGTGTGAGC
>JALYXP010000120.1 GCA_030947045.1 Verrucomicrobiota bacterium
ACCCTCCCTGCCAACCTTCTGCTGACTCGCTTCCGCCAATAGGTGCCGGGTAGCGCGAGGTCAGGGTTGATCCCGTGCTCGCGGCGATAATCAGGGCGACCGCCAGCCATTGACGGAAGGAAAGCAGTTCGTGCAGGACGACCACGCCAAGTAGCGCAGCCACCGCCGGCTCCAGGCTCGCAACGCGCTCAGCTTTAAGTAAGAAGGACGAATGCAGAAGGATGAACTGGACCTGCGCGATCGGACGAAGGCGTTCGCACTGCGGATTCTAAAAATGTTTTCCGCACTTCCAAAGACATCGGAGGCGCAGGCGCTAATGCGAAGTAACAAGGAAAAATGAGGAAGGAAGAAGACTTGCGGGATCGAACGATGGATTTTGCGGTTCGCGTCATTCGAATGTTCACGCATTTGCCGAAGACGACGGAAGCGCAGGTCTTGGGGAAACAGGTACTGCGGTCAGGAACCTCCGTTGGAGCAAATTACCGGGAAGCCTACCGCGGACGCAGCAAGGCCGAGTTCATCGCCAAGTGTGGCGACTGCCTCCGCGAAATTGAAGAGACGGCATACTGGTTGGAACTGCTCGTCGCGGCAGCCATTGTGCCGGAGGCGAAGCTTCAGTCTATGCGAGACGAATGCGACGAGCTGACCGCGATCTTCGTCACAATCGTCAAACGCTCACGTGGTCAGTGATTCTTAATTCTTCCCTCATCCTTCTTCCTTGCCGTTGAAACGCCGCCACGAGCATGATCGCGGAGAGGACGACCCGCAGCCCCACCGTCCCGATCGGCCCGAGCGCGGGGAAGAGGCCTTTGGCCAACGCCGCGCCGGCCTGGACGCTGATGATGGCGCCTATGATCGGCGGGATGGCCTCGAGATCCGTCCGCCTTGTCTCCTTCATCCGCCCCCGATAGTGCCCACCGCGCAGCGGTCAACTCTCGCGCATTCTTCCTTCATGATTTTCGATTGGCCGCTAGGATCGCGCTATGCGAGCTGCCGCCGTTCCAAATGATCTCCCCGCATCGACCTCTGCTCTGATGCGTCGTTGTCAGACGAAACCGGCCCCTTCCCGAAGAGGCGCTTTTTTCACCGCCGCTGCATGCGCGGTATTTCTTTCCTCCGGCGCCATGGTTCGCGCTGAGCCGCCCGTCGACCCGCAGATCGCGCGTGTGATCGCGGCCACAAAGGCCATCGATAATCACGCCCATCCGATGCGCGCCACCGCGGAGGGAGAAGAAGATACCGACTGGGATCAAATCCCATCGGATGTGGAGGCGTTTACCCCGCCCGTGCGTCTGCGGCCGGATAACCCCGAACGGATCGCCGCCTGGCGCGCATTGTTTGGCTACAAATACAACGACATGTCTGAGCCGCACGTCGCGGAGTTGGCGGCGAAACGCCACCAGCTTCGAGCTGCGAAAGGCGATGCGTATCCGAGTTGGGTCCTGGATCAGATCGGCACGGAGACGATGCTCGCTAATCGCGCCGAGATGGGCCGCGGCCTCACTCCACCACGTTTCCGCTGGGTTAGCTTCGTAGATGCGCTGGCCTTTCCGCTCGATAACAGCCGCGCGGCCGCCTTTTCGCCCGATCGCAAGATCTACTTCGGCGACGTCGCTCATCTGCAGCAGCGCTACCTGGCCGCGCGGAAGATTGAGCAGCTACCCGCGTCGCTGGTCGATTACCTGCGCTTGGTGGTGATGCCAACGCTCGAGGAGCAGAAGGCGCGTGGTGCGGTCGCGATTAAGTTTGAAGCCGCCT
Source organism: Verrucomicrobiota bacterium (assembly GCA_030947045.1). Classification (GTDB taxonomy): domain Bacteria; phylum Verrucomicrobiota; class Verrucomicrobiia; order Chthoniobacterales; family UBA10450; genus JACCTI01. Next base: position 1,759 of record JALYXP010000120.1, read on the forward strand.
ATCTGCGCTCGCTGGAATTTGGCAATCCTTCCTCCGAAGAGGCCGCGGCCATTTATGCGCGCTACGCGCCGGGTGGCGCGCCGACGCCGGACGAATACAAGACATTACAGGACTACATCTATCGCTTCCTCGCCTCTGAAGCCGGTCGGTTGCAGCTGGCCGTCCACATCCATGTCGGCGGCGGCGTCGGCGGCTGGTTCGATCAGGAACACGCAAACCCGGTCTTGCTCAGCTCACTGTTTAACGATCCGGAACTAAGCCAGACTAAATTCGTCATGCTGCACGCCGCCTGGCCCTACGGCGAGGTCGTAGCCGGGCTGCTTTCCAAGCCAAACGTCTATGCGGATTTCTCGGCCATGACCTTCCTTCTTTACCCGCCGAAGCTCGCGGCCTGTCTACGGACCTGGCTCGAGTTCCAACCCGGGAAAGTGCTATTTGGCACCGACGCTTTTCCGCTTGGGCCAGCCGGTTGGGAAGACCTGGCCTGGATCACCGCCGAGACCGCGCGTCAGTCACTGGGCCTGGCGCTGACTGGAATGCTCCATGACGGCACCGTCACGCCAGCTGGCGCCGAAGAGCTCGCGCGCAACGTGCTCCGCGGCAATGCCGCGAAATTGTACGGCTTTTAGTAACCTGGCGGCAGCCATCCATCAGTGAGTCTCCGCGGCCTACGGGATCACCGCCCGCCACTGCGCCGGCGAGAATGCGCGCAGCCTTGGACGGAACGGCGCCATGAGCATGATCGCGGAGAGGACGACCCGCAGCCCCACCGTTCCGATCGGACCGAGCGCGGGAAAGAGGCCCTTGGCCAGCGCCGCGCCGGCCTGAACGCTGACGATGGCGCCGAGAATGGAGCCTAGCGGAAAGCGGTGCGACATAGACAATGCGATGCTTGGGCGGAGCCCGAGGGCTGGGAGGCTCGAGTCAATCGCCGGAACCGGCGGGATGGCCTCGAGATGCGTCCGCCTCGTCTCTTTCATCCGCCCCCGATAGTGCCCGCTGCGCGCCGGTCAAGCGCTGCTGCTTCACAGCGGGCGGTCGCAGTGCGACGACCAGCCAGCAATTCGTGCGGCAGGTCGGCGCCGCCCTTGGCGTCAGCGCCTTTGTCCCGGCGGCAACGGTCGGCGGATTTCGCATGGGCTTACTCGTGATGATCGCCGTCAGCGCCGGAACATTTGCCTGCATCCTGGCGCTGCCGGCGCACAGCCTGCACGAGGCGCAGGAACGGACGTGAGGTACGAAAACGTATCCGAAAGAAGGGGCGGAAATATCTTTGAAAAGAGCGCAGGCTCTATGATCGGCGAATCTTCTGTGAGTCGTTGGCTACTGCCACCTACAAGCTGTCGATAAAAACATAACCTTGGATCTGCGGTCGCTGTCCCACCGCAAGAAAGGAGTCAATATGCTGCCTCAGTCTGACGCTGGTGGTCATCGCCTTCTCGCGATGACGGTTCACAACATCGGGTTTCTTCTCGACCGGCTAGGTCAGGATTGTCATCCGCTTCAGTTCATCCGCGAACTCACGAGGAACTCAATGGAAGCCATACAGCGCACAGGCGCTGGAGGATCAATCATCTGGGATTACGAACCCGTGATGTTCGAACTCGAGGGAGTTCGGAAGCTTTGCATCATCGATACCGGAGAC
>JALYXP010000123.1 GCA_030947045.1 Verrucomicrobiota bacterium
CCCTTGCCGTCGCTCAACCCACCGGCTGAATCTTCGAAGAGCGTGTTGTCTTTCGCTGCCGCGAGCGTCGCCACATCCGCCAGTGCGGAAATGCGAAGGGCAAAGATAAGCGCAAGCGCAGCAGCACAGGAAAGTCGGGAGATCTTCATAGACGCAAAGCCAAGACTGACTGGAGCGGAAACCAGGCCACCGGGGTGAAACACCGGCGAATCAATCCGGTTGTAAAGGAACAGCAACAGAGGTCTAACCTCGCTGGCGCGATCGCACGGTAGGGCTGGGAAGCTGTCCTGTACATCCGCGAAGCGCACAAGCGAATTACGTTCTAAGCGTAATCGTGATATGCGATATCTTAATAGCTGTCATGACCAGACCTTACTCCGTGGGCGCGCTCGCCCTGTTCGCAGCGCTGGCACTGCTTCACACAAGCGCCATCACCGCGTCATCGGCCACGGTAATCAATTCGAATCTCAACGGGTATTTGTATAGCAATCAATATAACTGGTCGCCCCAGGAGGTAGCGAATAACACCGCCGACAAATCCTATAATGTAACAGCGACCTCCGTCTTTCGTTTGGATATCAACGCCACGGTTTCAAACCTGACGCTTGGTAATGGATTTTCCTCTTATGGCAACGCTTTGACGGTGACGGGCGCCACGACGATCGGATCAGGCGATCGCGATGATTATTGGAACGTCTATCTTCAGGGGCAGAATCAACCGATTACCTGCTCGCTCGGATCTCTGAGCAGTTTTGCTAACGGCGTCTTCACCGGGAATTATTACGTCGCCGGGCCAGCGACGCTGCAGTTTACCGGCGCAAATGTGACCACTCTCACAGGCGCGAACGTGACAATCGTGAACGCAACGAGCCGAATCGTGGATGAAAACGGTCTGGACGGACTGCGCAACCTCGCCCGGATTGAGGCCGACTCTTCCCTGACTATAGGCCGACAGTTTTCCACCGCGGGCGATCTGACCGTGAACGGCTCTTTGTCGATCAAAGCCGGGATTGGGGAGAATGTGCCAGTGCTGTTCTCTATTATCGGTTCACTAACAAATTTCGATCGGCTGTCTCGTACTCTGCGGGAGGGCACCTACCGCGTGAATCAAGAGGGCGCCGCTGCGGCAACGCTGCAGTTTCGCAGCGCGGATATCGCAAATAACGGCGCGGATCTCTCGCTTTCGGGCTTATCCGCCATCACGGACGAGACCGGGCGCGATGCTTTGCGGAACTTCTCTCATAATCTGGCTACAGGGCGCTTTCTACTTTTGGGTCGGGATTCCGCCACGAGCGGCGATTTCACGAATGACGGCACGCTGAACTTACAGGGAAGCTCGATGTCCGTCCGTGGTACTCTGGTCAACTACGACGCGGCCACGAAAACATTGAATGGCGGCACGTATGCCCTCAGTTCGTCTAATCCGGGCGCGAGCTCCGTTAAGCCTGGACGCCTGAGTTTCGCCGGCGCGGATATCGTGCACAACAACGCATCTCTTACTCTTGGCAATTTCCCGGCAATCATCGACGAGAACGGGAACGACGGGCTCCGCAATTTCAGTGATAACGCAGCAAGCGGCGTGCTGGTGTTGGGAGCGCCGTTCAAGCCTGTCGCGGATTTCACAAACGAGGGGGCCCTGACGTTGAATCCGGCAGGCCCGATGACTTTGGCAACAGGACGTGTTTATCGGCAGACTGCGGGTATGACCGTGGTATACGGCTCGAAGTTCACCGGGACGATGGATATTCAGGGTGGCGAACTAGATGGCGTCACGACACCGGGTTCGGCGCACTCTGGAGTTCCGAGTGTAAAGCCAAGCATGGCAGGCAACCTCACGATCGGTGCTGCTATCCTCAAACCCGGCCAGATAACGGTAAGCGGCGACGTCACCCTCGTGAACGCGTCGACTTACCATTACACAGCATACGAATGCCCGGCCCGATTGGTCTGCGACGATCCGAAGGTGTCCGGCAGCCTTTCCTATGTGGCAGCCAACGTCTCTGGCAGGCTCACGCTCGCTGGCGCCTTGGAAGTGGAATATCCCCGCCTGTTCCCACCGGCTAGCACGAGCAGCTTCGTCATTGCGAACGCCGGCACAATCGTCGGTGGATTCACGAACGTCACAAACGGCGGCCGCGTCGCTACGACTGATGGCCGGGGCTCATTCATTTTTCGTATCGTGAATCAGAATCAGGCCTTGTTGACGGATTATCAGCGCACCGAGCCGGCGGCGCAGTTGATGAATATCTCGACCCGCGCGCAGGTCCTTACGGGAAACGACATCGCGATCGGCGGGTTCATAGTTTACGGAAGCGATCCGAAGAAAGTCGTCGTCCGCGCAATCGGGCCGTCCCTGACGAAATCCGGTGTGACTGGAACGCTGCAGGATCCAGTGCTCGAAGTCCATGATGCTAAAGGCGCAATCGTGGCGACGAATGATAACTGGCAGGAAACCCAAGCGGCAGACCTTCGCGCCAGCGGACTCGCGCCGACTGATCCGCGCGAAGCGGCCATTTTGACGACACTGCAGCCGGGTGCCTACACGGCCGTGATGCGCGGTGCTAATAACGCAACCGGTGTCGCGCTGGTTGAGGTGTATGATTTGAGCCGCGACGCGCAGTCGAGGGTTGCCAACATCAGCACGCGGGGCTTTGTCGATACGGATCACGTGCTGATCGGCGGTTTTATCGCCGGCGGCAACGGGCAGGGCAATGCTGAGCTAGTGGTGCGCGCGATTGGTCCCTCGTTGCAGTACAGTGGGGTGCAGAATTTTCTCCCAAACCCTGCCTTGGAAGTGCGCGACGCGAACGGCGCGCTCCTCGCGGCAAACGCCGGTTTCACCGAGCCGGCCGCGAATATCAACACGCTGCCGTCCGAACTATATCCCGGCGACACGCGCGACGCGGCGACCGGCGTGAAGGTGCCAAGCGGCAACTACACGATAGTCGTTCACGCTCTCTACGAATTGAGAGGGAACGCCCTTGTGGAGGTTTACGATTTGAATCGGTAGGCGAAAGGATGGCGAGGAGACGTAAACGGACCAACCTCGAGTTCCTGGCGCATCATTCGCTCAGCATTGTCGCGATCCTGCTGCTCGGTCTTTGGCTCTTCGGCTATTGCTACCTCGATCCGCAGAGCCATCTCGGCTCTTTCTGCGGGAATGCGATCGCGGACTGGAGCGGCTCGGTCGTGATCATTCTCGGCACGAAGTTTCTCTACGAAGCAGGGTCGGCCGAGAGCCGTCCCTACAAAGCGTCGCAGGGACGCTGGCCCTGGCTTGATTTCGTACAGCGGCATTCGCTGCTGCTGTTTCTGCTGGTGACCGGCATCGGGTGGGGCATCCTGTTCGTAAAGATGAGCCCGGACGGCAAGTGGGGACAGGTGGTCGGCAATCTTCTCTCCGAGTGGGTGCAGATGGCTGGTCTCGTGTTTCTGACGAAACGACTCGTGGAGATTGGGTCGAAGGAAAGCCGGTAGCATTGCGCTGCAGGGAGACGGTTTCGGAATTGCCGAGCCGCGAAGCTGCTGAATCGCGCTGCCTTGTCGCGACGCGGCGGAAAGGCAGCTGGAATAAAGAAGCTTCTCCTCGCTGCTCTGCTCAGTGCGCTCGCCATGTGCCTCTGGGAGTTTGTGGCGCACATGTTTACTCCGCTCGGCGAGGCGGGGCTGCGTTACCTGCGGTCTGCGGCAGCTGATCGAGTTGCTTGATCTGACTTCAGTGTCTCCAGTGCCGCGGCACACGATGCGTCGGCACAGCGGTCGCGTGGTCGCTGTCGGTCTCGATCAATTCCCGTCGGCGCAAAAGCTCCAGCGCAGTTTGCACGGCGCTTTTCGAGAGGCCGGTGGCTTCCGCAAGCATGCGCAAGCTCGCGGGCACCGGTTTCCAACGCGCCCGTGCCGCCTGGCCGTAGAGATACAGATAAACGAGATACGCGGCCGGTTGGCGATCGTGGCCGACGATGTCGCGCATCAACACGTCGAGCACGTAGTCATCGACCGGGATCGTCTGCCGGAAGCGTGGCATTTCTCCCTCCGACTTCGATGCTGGCTACTTGAGCACGAGCAGGAAATGCGTGTCGTTCGCGTCCTCCGGCTCGGCGTCGGCGTCGAACGTGAAGCCGCATCGCTGTAGGACGCGCAGCGATGCCGCGTTGTGCTTCGCGACGCCGGCGTAAAGTGGCCGAGTCTGTTCGAGCCGAAGGAATGCCGAGAGCGCTCCAGTGGCGACGCCGCGCCCCCACAGTTCGCGGTCGATCCAGTAGCCGACCTCGCGGTTCCCGTGCGAGTTCCAGCTGCCGATGTTGCCGGCCACTTTTTCGTCGACGACGATCGTTTGTTTCAGGCTGGTGTCGTCTCGGAGCAGCTTTGCCCAATGTTCAACAAACGCGGGCTTATCGCGCGATGCGAACGCCGCCATCGCCGCGGCTTCAGGATCCTGCTGGTGCGCGAAGAACAATGCCAGATCGCCAGCTTCGACATTGCGCAAACGAAGTTCCATGAGCGGCAGATTGAATCAGGAAGGTTCGACGATATGAAAGCAGAAACGCTGCGCCGACTCTCAGCCTGAAATCGTGCGCTATATCTTTAAACGGACATCACTTTCTAATTGGGATTGCCAGTCGGCTCTAGACCTCAGAACGCCGTGAGTTCTATCGTCCGGCCATGATTAAGCAGATTAAGTTCATCAGCATCCCGGTCGCGGATCAGAACCGGGCGCTCGATTTTTATACCGACAAACTCGGCTTTACGATCATCACCGATCAGCCGTTCGATGAGAAGCAGCGCTGGATCGAGCTGCGCGTGCCGAAGGCGGAAACGCGTGTCGTGCTCTTTACGCCGCCTGGTGATGAAGCGCGCGTCGGCTCATTCATGAACATGTCATACGCGTGCGATGACATCGATGAGACGTACGCGGAGCTGAAAGGACGCGGCGTCGAGTTCGAAGGGGAGCCGGAGAAGCAGCCGTGGGGCACCTACGCGATGTTCAAGGACAGCGAAGGGAACCGCTTTGTGCTGAGCGAAGACAAGTAGCCGCTACCACCGGCGGGAACTCTACCCGTCCACTCGCTCACCACGGGATCTCTTTGCGTTCTTTGAAAAACTTTCCGGTGAGCGCATGCGGCGCTTCCGTCGCGAGCCAGACGACGCCGGAGGCGCCTTCACCTACGGAAAGCCGCGCTTTCTCGCCGCCCATGTCGGTGCGGACCCAGCCCGGACAGACGCTGTTGACCGCGAATTTTGGCAACGCGGCGGCGAGCTGCGCGGTTACGCCATTCAGCGCGGTCTTCGAGACGCAATAAGCGGGCGCCCAGCCATCAGCGCCGCCATCCAGCTGGCCGCCGCTGCTCGAGACATTCACGATGCGCGCCGCGTCGCTTTTTCGCAGCAAGGGCAGGAACGCTTGCGCAACGAGCCAGGGACCGAGCGTGTTGGTGCGCAGAGTGGCGTCGAAGATTTCCGGAGCCATCCGGATCGCGCTTTTGTCACCGGATTGCATGATGCCGGCGTTGTTGATGAGGACATCGAGCCGGTCCGCGTCACGTGAAAATTCCTCTGCGGCGCGCGTGATACTGGCGGCGTCTGAAATGTCGAGCTCGAGAAAGGTCACGTTCCCGTCGGCGCTAAGTTTCTCAGATGCCGCGCGGCCAGCCTGAGCATTTCGAGCGCCAAGAAAGACGCGGTACCCGAGGCGCGCGAGCTGGCGCACCACTTCAAACCCGATGCCTTTATTCGCGCCGGTGACGAGAGCGATCTTTTCCGTTGTCATAATACTGAAACTTCGTGCCGCGATGAACAGCGGACGCAGTGCGAGCCATTCGCCTGCTAGATACGTCGAAAAATTCGCAGCAACTGATGAGCACGCGACGGGTCCGAGGC